>JASHYF010000064.1 GCA_030043235.1 Solirubrobacteraceae bacterium
GAGCCCCTCACTTCGAAGCGCGTGGAGCCGCATTCGAACTTCAGCAGCAGCCCCGCTTTCCCGACTGGGTACAGGTCTTGGAGGACTTTTTTCGCGGCTTTGCTTTCCCACTGGGGCGTTCCTTCGAGAGGGTTGCTCACGATCTCTCCCGCAGCGGCACCCGCAGACGAGCATTTCGCTCCGGCGTCTTCGCAGCCTGAGAACGCGATTGCCGCGCCCGCTACTTCCTTTTGTCCGCGATAGATCCCCGAGCCGCCAGCCGCTTTGCACGCGACCTTCGCTCTGCCTCTTGTTTCAAGCGTGGCCGTTGTGCCGCTGAGCGTGAAGCCAGTTTTCACCGGTCCCACGTCCCATTCATAGCTTCCACCCGTCTTCAGCGAATCACAGGCAGAGGTCTTGTAGGTCCCGGTGCCTGTGGCCACTTTCACACAGCGGCCATATTCAGGCGGTTCGAGCGTCGTGAACGTCCCGATGCTGCCTTGGCCTGCGCCGCTCGCGTTGGTCGCGTCCACTCGGAAGTAGTAGGGCGTGTCTGGGTTGAGGCCTGTCGCTGACGCCGACACGTGCACCGGGCTGCTCCCGGACCCCGGCGACCCACACGACACTTTCGCCGGGCTGGCGAGCGTGGGGCTCGTGCCGTATTCGATTTCGCAGGAGCTGACATTCTCGTCGTTCGGGTTCACTGTCCCGTTCAACGTCGCCGAGGTGCTGGTGATCGACGACGCCGTGCCGGTCGCCGCCGTGGGCGGCCCCACATAGGTGAATCGGTCCGCCGGGCTGGTGGTACTGGTGCCTTCAGCCGTGGTGACGGTGACATCGGCGGTTCCCGCGCCCGGTGGCGAGATCGCAGTTATTTCATCAGGGGACTCGACTTCGACTTCGGTTGCTTCCGCTTCGCCGAACTCGACCGTCGTGGCGCCGGCTAGGTCGATGCCAGTGATCGTGACCATGGTGCCTCCGCTCAGCGGACCCTCGTCGGGCTGCACGCCGGTCACCGTCGGGGCCGGTCTGAGGCTGACGAGGCTATGGTCGCCGCCGACCGCCATAGCCGTGACTTCGCCGTGAAGGTACGGCCCATTGGGGCAAGGACCGGTCGACTCAGGCGCGCACACGTGCACTGGCCTGTCGCGCGGCCCGTCGAGCGTGCCATCGCCGAGTCGCGATTCATTACCCCAGGCCATGACGTCGCCGTTCTTCAGAAGCGCGAGACTTTCGGTGCCCGTCTGCCCGGCCGCGATGGCCACCACTTCGCCGACCGGCGTAAACAAGACTCCGACCGGTGTCCTGCTGCAGGGGCTGAGAGACGCGCCCTGACCGCATCGTTCAGGCCCCGCGTTACCGCCGTCCCCGAGCTCGCCTTCATAGTTCTCCCCCCAGGCCTTGACCGTGCCGTTCTTCAGCAGCGCCAGGCTGTAGTCCCAGCCTCCCGCGATCGCCGCGACTTCGCCGAGGTCCTTACCGCACGGTGCGGCTTCACCCGTGGCGCACACGGGTCCGGGCACGTCGCGGCTTTCGGTGGTGCCATCGCCAAGGTCCCCATATTCGTTATCGCCCCAGGCCATGATCGTGCCGTTCTTCAGCAGAGCGAGACTCTGCTCGGTACCGGCGGCGATGGCCTTGACTTCCGTGAGGCCGCTTACAGCAACTGGAGTTTTGCTGCACGGGGCAAAGCCGTCGTCGCATGCTTCGGGACCCGCGTCGGTGCCGTCGCCGAGCTGTCCTTGCTGATTGTAGCCCCACGCTACTACGGTGCCGTTGTCCAGCAGGGCCAGGCTGTGCCAGCCACCCGCTGCAATAGCAGTGACTTCGCTCAGATAATTTTCCGGCTTGCACGGGGATTCTGATACAACACACACAGGCGTTGGCACAGCGCTGCTGGTCGCGTTGGTGCCGGCGCCAACCTGTCCCTCGTAGTTATCGCCCCAGCCCATCACCGTGCCGTTCTTCAGCAGAGCGAGACTGTGGTAAGCGCCTGCCGCGACGCTCACGACTTCTTCCAGATAGGGACCGTGCGGACATTCCGTGACGCCCACAGCGCAGACGTGGACCGGCACAAAGCGGCGTTTGTAGGTGCCGTCGCCGACTTCCCCTATTTCGTTAAAGCCGGAGGCCATCACAGTGCCGTCTTTCAGGAGGGCGAGGCTCTCGTCGCCGCCAGCTGCCAGCGCCACTGCCTGAGACACCCCGAGCATTTCGACGGGCAGGTCGGTGGCGGTGGCAGTGCCATCGCCCAGTCGTCCATAGTTCGAACCCCACGCGAGAACAGGTCCGAGCGTATAGGTGAAGCGATCGTTCGCGCCGGGCGCGCTCGTACCGGCCGCGGTGGTCACGGTCACATCCACCGAACCGCCTCCAGGCGGGGAGACGGCAGAGATCGACGTTTCAGAGCCCACCACGAAGCTCTTGGCCGCACTCGAGCCGAACTCGACGGCGATGACGCCTGCGAAGCCGGTGCCCGTGATGGTCACATCGCTGCCGCCGTCGGATGGGCCCGTGCTCGGCTGTATGCCCGTGACGGTGGGCAACGCCGTCGTGAACGACAGATCGGGCCCTCGGCTGGTGCCCGCGGCGTTGGTCGCCACCAACCGGTAGTGGTAGGTCGTATTCGCCTGAAGGCCCGTGATCGTCACGCCCACCGCGACCGTACCAGTGCCAGATCCAGCGGACGCGTCGGGTATCGGCGCGTCTGTCCCATAGGAGGAGGTGGTCCCGTATTCGAAGCGATAGGTGGTTTCAAGACCCTGCGAATCGATCGAGCCGTGCAGCGCCGCCGTCGTGCCGGTGGCAGCCGACGCTGCCTTCGTAGCCACCGTTGGCGCCACGCCCGCAATGGCAAGGGGTCCGTCCGGCGTGCCGTTGCCCGTCGGCCCGTCGTAGCCGACCTGGGCGTGGCAGAGGTATTCGTCTTCGGCGGGCGGCACGCATTCCCCGCGCAGACCTTCGTTGCTCCCCGCGGTGACGTCGAACAGGGCGCCGGGGTCTTGGTAGAACGCGTCGGCTCCCGGGAGCGAGCGTGCATATTCGCTCGCGTGCGCCTCGATCCCCGCAACCAGAGGCGCGCTTGCGCTGGTACCGCAAAAGTCCGCCCAGCCACCGTTGCCGCTGTCGTACACCGACACCGGCGAGTTACACGCAGCGACCGCCGCGACGTCATTGCCGGTCCGTGTCGGGCAGCCCATATCGACCTGCCACAGGGGCTTGGGCTCCGATCTGCTGCAGCCGCTGCCCGTTCCGAGCCCGCGTTCGGGTTCCAGCCACACTTCCTCAGACCAGCCGCGGGCGCCGCCCGATCTTTTCAGGCTGGTGCCCCCGACGGCGACTACATAGGGCGACGTCGCAGGGAAGCTGGGCGATTCGCCCCCCTCCAGGTAGTTGTCGTAGCCGCTGTCGCCCGCCGACGCCGTCACGACCACGCCCGGATGGTCGTAGTCGCCGCCGAGTTCTTCACAGTTCCCTTCATTCGGACAAATCTGCTCCGCGATCCCATAGCTGTTCGAGATCTCAGTCGCTCCGAGCGTCGCAGCCTCGTCTACCGCGGCCCCTAGATCGGCCAACGAATCGTTGGCAGCCTCCACGAGCAGTATGTGGCAGGCGGCGCACGCCGCCGAAGCCATATCGAGATCGAGCGCGCTCTCACCTTCCCAACCGGTGTTGGATGCCGGATAGTCCGCTTCTTGGCCTTTCTCGTTGACCTTGCGAAAGCAACCGTCGCCTTTCGTGCACGGTCCGAGCCCGTAACGTTCGCGGTATTTCGCGAGATCCTCTTCCGCCGCCTCATATCCGTAGGCGTCGACGAGCGCGATCGTCTGGGTCGACCCTCCCGAGCTCGGAATGTCATAGGCCGACTGGAGATCCTGCGGGCTATAGCCGCCCAGTTCTCCGCCACCTTCGAGCAGAGGCCCGCCGGCGGGAAGCGCCCAGGGCCGAGCTCCCCGGACCGAGCGTTCGAGCGTTCTCGCCGGACGCGGATCGATGATCGCATCACAGGGCCCGTTCGGGCACGCCCAGTACGGCTTCACCTCAGAGGGCGCCTGCGCGATCCCCCTCTGCAGCGCGCGGCCACGAACCTGGGCCGGTCCACCCGGCATAAGACGAGCGTTCATCGCTTCGCCGAGCTGGCTCGCCATCGCCGGGGTCACCACCAATGTGGCCAACGACAGCGCCAGGAGCAACCCACCGAGCGCCCGAAGACGCCTGCCCCGCATCGCCAACGAGATCAAACCCCCAAAGCCCCCCAAAGCACACGCCCCCAGATCCGTGAGAACGAGGCCTGCGGCGACTGCCTAACCGCCGGCCCCCAAACCGTTCGGCAGGGCCCGGAAGCCTACCACCTCGCAGTAGCACCCACCTACGTCTCAGCCGTCCTGCGTGAGCAGCCGCCCCACGCTGTCGGCCACGCACGCCGGCTTCTCGCTGCCCTCGACCTCGACGGTGAAGCGCGTGACGACCTGGTGCCAGCCGCCGCCGACGTCGTCGATCTCGACGATCTGCGCGTAGCAGCGCAGCCGCGAGCCGACAGGCACGGGCGCGGGAAAGCGAACCTTGTTCCAGCCGTAGTTGACGCCCATCTTGAAGCCGCTCCACTCGTGCAGGTCTTTGCGCATGCCGTCGATCAGCGACAGCGTGAGGTTGCCGTGCGCGATCGTCGTGCCGAACGGGCTCTCGCGCTTCGCGCGCTCGACGTCCGTGTGGATCCACTGGTGGTCGCCGGTCAGGTCGGCGAACCGGTCGATCATCTCCTGGGTGACCTCGCGCCAGGCGCTCGGCCCAATCGTCTGATCCTTCAGCGCCCGCAGGTCCTCGATCCCGTGGGCCACCGCCTTGGGCGCGCTCGCGCTTGCAGCCATCACCTGCTCCTTTCCGCTTTCCTCGAGACTCGGCGGGAATGCTATTCGCTGCGGCTCGCGGGGGATAGGCGCCCCCGGGCGGGAACGCGCGGGCGGGAACGCGCGGGCGGAAACGCGCGGGCGGGTCACGGACGCCGGCCGCGCGGGCTACGGCATCGGCGCGTCAGCGCGCACGATCGGCAGGGTCGAGACGAGGGCGGTCTCGATGTTGCTCGCCGGCACCGCTTTGCCCATTATCTCGCCCTGCGCCAGCGTGCAGCCCATGCCCTGCAGGGCACCGATCTGCTCCAAGCTTTCGATGCCCTTGGCGATGACCGTCAGCGACAGGTCGCGCCCGACGATCATGATCGCCTCCAGCAGCCACGTGCGGTAGTCCTCGTCCTCCGACGCCGCCAGTGAGCCGCGGTCGACCTTGAGGAAGTCCAACGGCAGGCGCCGCAGGTCGGAGTGGTATGCGTAGCCGTTGCCGCCGAAGTCGTCGATCGCGATGCTCACGCCCAGCTGATCGATCTCCCCGAGGCGCTCTACCGCCGCCGCCACGTCGCGCATGATCGTCGTCTCACCGATCTCGAGCGTCACCAGCGACGGCTCGATGCCCGATTGCTGCAGCGCGCGCCGCACATCGGTGACGAAGCCTTCGCGATTCAGCTGGTTTGCGGAGACCTCCACCGATACGCCGACGCGGTAGCCGGCCACGTTCCACGCGGCGGCTCGCGTGCACGCCTCCTCCAGCAGCCACCTGCCGATCGGCACCGACAGGCCGGTTTCCTCGGCCAACGCCATGAAGTCGGCCGGCGCCAGCACGCCCTGCTTGGGGTGCAGCCAGCGCACGAGCGCCTCGAGGCTGTTGACGCTGCCGGTGTTCAGGTCGTAGATCGGCTCGTACAGCACGAAGAACTGTTTCTCCGCGAGCGCCGTGTTCAGCTCTGCCTCGAGCACGCCGCGTCCCTCGATGACCGAGCGCATGTTCGCGTTGAAAAGCGTATAGCGGTCCTTGCCGGCGGACTTCGCCGCATTGAGTGCCAGCTGCGCGTCGCGCAGCAGGTCTTCGGGCGTCGCGTAGCGGCCGAAGGCGACGCCGATGCTCGCCGTGAGATTCAAGCCGGGACCGGCGTCCTCGAGGTCGAACGGCTTGTGCAGAGCCTCGACCACGCGCCGGGCGAGCGAGTCCAGCCGCGCGCCGCGCGCCGCCGTCTCGACCAGCAGCACGAACTCGTCTCCACCGAGACGACCCACCGTGTCGCCCGCGCGCACAACCGCCTCCAGACGCTGGGCGACGCTCTTCAGGATCCGATCGCCCGCCGCGCGCCCCAGTCGCTGGTTGACCTCGTCGAACCAGTCGATGTCGATGAACAGCGCTCCCACGAGCAGGCCCGACTGGCGCCCAGCGCGCGCGAGCATGCACTCGGCGCGATCGAGCATCAGCGCGCGGTTGGGCAGCCCGGCGAGGCGATCGTGGAGGTCTTCGCCGGGCAGCTCGCGCGCCTGCTGCGTCCGCGCCGGCGCCGGCGGGCGACCCGCGCTGAGCACGAACACCAGCGCGCCGAGCAGCAGGCTGAGGAGCAAGCCCACCACCAGCAGCGCGAGCGCGTCGCCGTCGTTCAGCACGCCCGCGCTCGCGAGCGTGCCGAAGCCCTGCACGGTCCACCCGCCGGGGAGGTCGATCGTCGTGCTCGGCGCGGTCGGAGGTGGCGTGCCGCTTCCATACGCCGCCCTGGCCGAGCTGCTCTGGAAGACGAGGCGTGCCGCGTCGCCGGGGTGGCCCTGCAGCGCCTCGCCAAGCACCACGCCGGGCGCGAACACCTCCCGCAGCCATCCCACGAACGCTCCCCTGCGGGCGTCCAGTGTCGCGGGCGGCTGGTTGCCTCGATATACCGGCATCAGCACTTCTAGCGTTCCGCCACTTGCCGCCGACGCCGTGTAGTGGCTGAAGCCGGAGTCGCGCGAGAGCAGCAGCCCCGCTCGCGTCTTGCAGTAATCGAGGCCCGCCGGCGGGCGTCCGCCCGCGTGCCTTGCGAGCGTGGTCACGGCCAGGCAGTAGTACGCGCGCGCACCCGCCGGAGACACCGCCAGGCGCCTCGCGGCACGTGCGGTGGCGCTTGCGGTGAGCGTGTGCACACCCGCAGTCGCCGGGGCGGCGGGACCGCTCACGGCCCTCGCTTCGAACGCAGGCATTTCCGGCGCCCGCACGAGCGCCACCAGGCCGAGCTGTTCGAGCTCGGGGTAGCGTCGCAGCGTCTGCGCCCATTTCGCCCAGCTGTCGAACTGCGCCGGGGTGGCCTGCGGGTTGCCCGCCAGGTATGTCGCCCCGCTGATGCCGAGCTCCTGCTCGCGCTCGAGGGTCAGCTTCGTGCTTGTCGCGACCGCCGCCGCGGACAGCTGGGAGGTTCGCCGTGCGCTTTCCGTGTCGTTGTGCGCGACCTGCTGTGCGCCGATCACCGAGCCAACCGCTCCAGCCGCGACGCACACGAGCGCCACCACGCCCCACACGAGCCGGCGGCTGAGGCTCGGCGGCCTCGCGGGGCTCTGGGCAGCGGGCGTCGCCGCATCGCGCGTGCCC
>JASHYF010000065.1 GCA_030043235.1 Solirubrobacteraceae bacterium
CCCCGAATGGGGTACCGCCTTCCTCTCCCCCGAGTGGCTGCTCGCGCAACTCTGCCCGCGCTGGCGCGTTCTTGAGTTCGCCCCCGGGCGCAACCAGGACAACCAGGACGTCTACGTCCTGCGGCGCGCGTGAAGCACCTCGCGCGTGCCAGTGGAACCCGCGAGGTGTGCAGGCCCTTTCCTGAGCCCCGTGCCCAGCGGCGTTGCTAGCGTTCACCGAGCCTTGTCGACCACGATTCCCCGAGCGGCAGACGTGCCAGCCGCCACCCGGCCGACGGCCCCGGCGGCCATCTCGGTGGACGGCGTCAGCAAGACCTTCCGCCTGCCCCACCAGCAGTACTCCACGCTCAAGGAGCGCGTGCTGCACCCGCTGCACCGCACCACCTACGACGAGCTGCGCGCCGTCCAGGACGTCTCGCTGGAGATCGCCGCGGGGGAATTCTTCGGGATCGTGGGGCGCAACGGGAGCGGCAAGAGCACGCTGCTGAAGTGCATCGCCGGCATCTACCGCGTCGAGACGGGCCGCATCTCGATCGCGGGGAGACTCTCCCCGTTCATCGAGCTCGGCGTCGGCTTCAACCCCGACCTCAACGCACGCGACAACGTGGTCATCAACGCGATCATGCTCGGGCTCAGCCGCAAGCAGGCGATGGAGCGCTTCGAGCACGTCGTCGCCTTCGCGGAACTCGAGGGCTTCATGGACCTGCGACTGAAGAACTACTCCTCCGGGATGCTCGTCCGGCTCGCGTTCGCCACCGCGATCCAGGTCGATGCGGAGATCCTGCTGATCGACGAGGTGCTGGCCGTCGGCGACGCGGCCTTCCAGCAGAAGTGCTTCGAGCAGTTCTTCCGGCTCAAGCGCGAAGGCAGAACCATCGTGTTCGTCTCACACGACATGTTCTCCGTGGAGCGCTTCTGCGACCGGGCGATGCTGATGGAGCACGGCGTGGTCACGAAGATCGGCGAGCCGCGCGTGATCGCGCGTGCGTATCACGAGCTGAACTTCGGCCAGCTGCCCCACGAGGCCCCCGAGGAGAGCCAGGCCGCCAGCGGCACGACGATCGCGGACGCGTGGTTCGAGAAGCGCGGCGGCGAACGGGTCACGAGCGCGAGCCAGGAGGACGCGCTGAGCATGTGCTTCGAGGCGCACCTCGGCGAGGATCTTCGCGACCCCGTCTTCGCGGCGACGCTGCGCACCGAGCTCGGGCACACGATCCTCGTCGCACGCTCGGACCAGCACGGTCATCCCAGCGGGCCGTTCAAAGCCGGGGAAGCGGTGATCGCAAGATTCGCGATCCCGAACTGGCTGACCGCCAGCCGCTACATGCTCACACCCTCGCTCGCGCGCGAGGGCACCGGTGAGGCGGCGCTCGCGCTCGTCGCCGACATGGCCTCGATCGTGATTCACGGCACCGCCACCGGCGGCATCCTCGAGCTGCCGGTGGACGTGCGGTTGGAGCGCCTGTGAGCACCCTGCCGGACATCGGGCTGTCCGCCCCGGCCCCCGTTCACCAATACCCGGGAAGCCACCGCGTGTACGGGCCTTCGGCGCTCGGCGGCGGCCGGCACCGCTTCTGGTCGTTGACGTTCATGCTCGCCCGCACCGAATTCAAGCTGCGCTTCTTCGGCTCGATCCTCGGCTACGTGTGGACCCTGATGCGCCCGCTGATGCTGTTCGGCGTGATGCTGTTCTTCTTCACGAAGATCCTGAACATCAACGAGCACAGCCCCACTCCCCACTATGCCGAGTACCTGCTCGAGTCGATCATCCTCATCACCTACTTCCAGGAAGCGACCGCGGGCGCCGTGCCGAGCCTGGTCGGCCGCGAGAACCTGCTGCGCAGGGTGCGCTTTCCGCGCTTGGTCGTTCCCTTGTCGGTGGCGCTCTTCTGCCTGTTCAACCTGTGCATGAACCTGATCGTCGTGTTCGTCTTCATTCTCGGCAGCAACGTCACGCCGACGTGGAGCTGGCTCGAGCTGATCCCCCTCATCGGCCTGCTCGTGATCTTCTCGACCGGCATGGGCATGCTGCTGTCCGCCCTGTACGTGCGCTTTCGCGACGTCCAGCCGATCTGGGAAGTCCTGCTGCAGCTGCTCTACTACGGCTCCCCGGTGATGTACACGGTGGAGACGGTGTCCACCAAACACTTTCATCCTCTCGGTATCAACATCCCCTACGCCCGCCTCGTGGTGATAAATCCTCTCGGCGCGATCCTCACGCAGGCGCGCAAGGCGCTCCTGCAGCCGAGCGCACCCTCCGCCGCCCGTGCGCTGGGTGGCGACGTGCGCCTGCTGATCCCCCTCGGGATCATCTTCGGGATCTTCGCGCTCGGCCTCTGGTACTTCAACCGCGAGGCTCCGCTGATTTCGGAGAAGCTGTAGTCGTGAGCGAGCTCCAAACCTCCAGCGAGCAGGACCTGCAGGCCGAGAACGAGCGCCTGCGGGCGCGCATCGCGAGCCTCGAGTCAGAGCTCGTGGAGGTGCAGGCGCGCGCCAACGCGTCGGTCGCCGAGTGGCAGGAGCGCGCGTACTGGCTCGATCGCTGGCACCTCGACCTGAACGCACTGATGCGCAGGCGCGGAGCCGCGGAGCTCCGCGCGGTCGTGCGCGCCGTTCGCTCGGTCGTGTGGGCCGCGAAGCGGGCCAGGCGCCGGCTGAGCGCGCGGTGAGCAGCGAGCCTATGAGCATCGTCTCGGTCGTGGTCCCCGTCAAGGACGGCGAGCGCTACCTCGAGGAGCTGCTCGAGGCGCTCGCGCGCGAGGGAGTCGACGAGACGCTCGTGATCGACTCCGGCTCGCGCGACCGCTCGCGCGAGATCGCGCGCTCGGCCGGCGTGGAGCTGCTCGAGATCGACCCGCACGAGTTCGCCCACGGGCGCACGCGCAACCTCGGCGCAGAACGCACGTCCGGCGAGCTGATCTGCTTCCTCACGCAGGACGCCACGCCCTGCCCCGGGTGGCTCGCGGCGTACCGCGACGTGTTTGCGCTGGAGGAGCGCGTCGGCGCCGCCTACGGCCCGCACCTGCCGCGCACGGACACCAGCCCGATGATCGCCCGCGAGCTGACCGAGTTCTTCGCCGGCTTCCAGGCGCGTGGCGCCGACGGTGAGCTCCTTCGCGGGCCGGTCGTGCAGCGAAGCGGCGATCCGAGCTTCCTCTCGAACGTCAACGCCTGCTACCTGCGCGCCTGCTGGGAGGAGATCCGCTTCCGCGACGTCGCCTACTCCGAGGACCAGGCGTTCGGCGCCGACATGCTCGCAGCCGGCTGGGCAAAGGTCTACCAGCCGGCGGCCGCGGTGCTCCACGCCCACGACTACCCGCCGGGCGAGTTCATGCGCCGCTACTTCGACGAGTACCGCGGGCTGCGCGAGAGCACCGGCCATGTCGAGCCGTTCGGGGCGCTCGACACCGCGCGCTACGTGCGCAGGGCGCTCGCCGCCGACCGGCGCTGGATGATCGAGCAGGGCATCGGCGGGGCGGAGCGCACTCGCTGGCTGGCGCGCGCCGCCGGCCACCATGCTGGACGGCGCGCGTTCTCGGCGCTGGGATCGCGCTCGCAGCGCCTGCCCGCGCGGCTGCAACGCGAGCTGTCGCTGGAGGGCCGCGCGGCGGGGCGGGGTGCGAGCAACGGCGGCGCTCCGCCCCCGCGGGGAAGCGGCGAGCGGGAGCAGGTCACGGGGTCGCCCGCTCCAGGAGCTGGCTCGCCGGTCCCCGCCGCTCGTCCGATCGAACGCAAGCTCTCCGGCGAGGTCTACGACGTGGCAGCGCGCGTGTGGAGCAGCGGCCCGGCGCCGCTGCTCGAGCCCGTGCCGGGGATGGCCGAGCGCGAGCGCCTGCGCCTGGCGATGGTGATACCGCCGTTCAGCCGCGGCAGCGGCGGGCACAACACGCTGTTTCAGATCTTCACGCGCCTGGAGCAGCGCGGGCACGCTTGCAGCGTGTGGCTGGCCGACTGCTACGGGTATGCGCGCGCGGTGTGGCCGGCGGTGCTGCGCCGCGAGATCCAGGAGTTCTTCGCGCAGTTCCAGGGACCCGTCTACAAGGGCTTCGCGGGGTGGCAGGGCGCCGACGTGGCGATCGCGACCGGCTGGCAGACGGTGCACGCGATGCTCGAGCTCGACCAGTGCCGCGCGCGCGCCTACATCGTCAACGACCACGAGCCCGAGTTCTACCCGGCCTCGACCGAGCACGCGCTGGCGGCGGACACCTACCGTTACGGCTTGCACTGCATCGCCGCCAGCCCGTGGCTGCGCGATTTGCTGATCGAGCGCTACGACGCGAGCGCCGAGGCCTTCCAGCTGGGCGTCGACCACGAGACCTACCGGCCGCGGCCCGTCGCCCGCCAGCCGGCGACGGTCATCTACTACGCGCGCTACGCGACCCCGCGAAGAGCCGTGCCGATCGGTCTGATGGCGCTCGCCGAGCTGAAGCGCCGCCGCCCGGACGTGCGCGTGGTGCTGTTCGGCACCGGCGAGGTACTCGACGCCTCCTTCCCCTACGAGCACATCGACGTGCTCAGCCCGGTGCAGCTGTCGTGGCTTTACTCCGAAGCGACCGTGGGGCTGTGCCTATCGCTGACCAACTTCTCGCTGATGCCCAAGGAGATGCTCGCGTGCGGACTGCCGTGCGTGGAGCTCGCCGGGGTCAGCGCCGAGTCGATCTTCGGCTCGGACGGGCCGCTCGAGCTGGCGCCGCTCGATCCGGGCCGCATCGCCGACGCGCTGGAGCACCTGCTCGAGGACCATGGAAAGTGGGAGAGCCGCTCGCGCGAGGGCGTCGAGTTCGTCGCCTCGCACACGTGGGAGCACGCCACCGACGAGGTCGAAGCGGGGTTGCGCCACGCGCTAGGCGAGCGCTCGCTGGCAGCCGGGCTCAGGTGAGCGGGCTGCCGCGTCTCGCGTGGAGGCGACTCTCACGCGAAGAAGCTGCCGAGCGTGAGCAGCTGGGAGGCAAAGCTCAGACCGATCATCGCCACCACCAGCGCGCTCGCCAGCGGCACCTGCCAGCGGCGGCCGAGGCCGAAGGTCCCGGCCACGGCGATCGCGGCGAGCGCGGCGAGCGCGGGGAAGATGTAGCGCCCCTGTTCGGCGACCACCGTGCGACCGCCGGTCGGCGTGAAGTACGCCGCCTCCACGGCGACCACCACGCACACAGGAAACAGCGCGATCACCGCCACCTCGAACACGCGCGAACGCAGCGCCAGGCGCTCGCGCACGGCACTCCACAGCGCCAGCGCCCCGATCGCGGCCATCGCGGCGATGATCACGTTGTAGACCCAGTTCGGAAACTGCCACGTGTACCAGCCGAACGACGCCCACCCGCGCACTACGTACACCGCCTTGAAGGGCCAGCCCGGCGGGAACAGATCGCCCATGAACGACAACCTCGGCAGGAACAGCTCCCACAGGTACACGAGGAAGCGCCCTGGCATGTGCTCGGCCAGGCTGAGCGCACTGGTGGCGACGATGCCGCCGGCAGCCGTCGATTTGCCGGCGACCGTGGGGTAGAAGACGCCCTGTAGCGCCGACCAGCCCGCCCTGACCGCGAAGAAGCACGCCACCAGGGCGATCCAGCCCGGGACATCGCGCGCGCGATGTGAGCGCCAGGCGACGCCGAACAGCCCGACGGCCACCGCCGGGTAGATCTCGTAGCCGGTTTCCTTCATGATCGGAGCGATCGCGAGCGCCAGGCCGAGCGCCAGCGCGAGCCTCCAGGAGAGTCCGCGCCTGAGCGCCCGGATCACGAGGTACAGCGACAGCGCCGCAGCCGCGTTGACGCCGTTGTCGTTGTTGACCGCGCCCGAAATGAAGCCGAACATCGGCTGGAAGGCGACGAGCAGGCCGGCCGCCACGGCAGCCACCGGTTGGCGCGGGATGAGCTCCCGCACCACCCCGAACGCGCACACCGCGACCAGCGCCCCGAGCAGCGCGGAGACGAGCCGCATGGCGGTCAGCTGGGAGAACGCAGACTGCGAGCGGACGGCCTCGTAGGCCGGCACGAGCAGGGCGTAGTAGAGCGGCTGATGGGTCGAGGCTGCGGTGGTGGCGCCGCCGCCGTTGTCCGCGGGATGCGGGGTCGTGGCGAGCGTCCGTTCCCATTCGCGCTGGTTGACTCCCAGCCACGGCGGGAGCCCGTCGGTGGCGGAGATCTGCGACTCGAGATCCACGGCGTTCAGCGCGAGCACCTCGTCGGTGGAGTATTCGGCGCGCCCGTCGGGGGCCTTGGCGGGCGCGTGGCCGGTTTCGGCGAGGTACTGCGCATAGGAGAAATGCGCGGGCTCGTCCGGTGCGTTGAACGCGGGCGTGATCAGCGCCCAGGCGCCGGCGTTGACGAAGGCGATCAGCGCGATCGCCGCAGCGGGGCGCACGACGCGCCGCGCGAGGCGCAGTGGACGGCGCGAGGCGCTGCGCGCAAGCAATAGCAGCGACAGCGTCCACGCGAGCGGCAGCAGCGCAAACAGAAGGAATGGATATGTCCACGCGCCCACTGTTCCGGGGCGAAACAGCGCCGCGCGCGAGAAGATCGCCCCCGCGGATGCGATCAGCGAGCGCGTCCGCCCCGCCGGCGGCAGAAACCACACGCTCACGCGGTTGGCCACCGGTGCGCCGTCGAGCAGCGCGGGAACCTGGTTGGCTTGCAGCCCGATCATCCCGCCGAGCGCGATCGGCCCAGATAGCGGGGTGACGCACACGGTCGCGGGGACCGAGGCCGCGGAGGCGGAGCGTTGTGGGATCGGCGCGCTCGGAAACGCGAGCGAGGTGGGGCCAGTGACCCCGGCCATCAGCGACTGGCTCGTGTGCCCGGCGGCGCTCACGCGCAGGCGCGCTTGGAAGCGCTGCTGGGAGAAGACCGCCAGCTGCACCGCGCCGGTGCCAGCCGGGAGGTTCAGGCCGGGCACGCACAGCGTCTGCCCGGTGTTCACGCTGGCCACCACGCTGCGCACGGCGACGCTGTCGGTGCCCGTGTAGAAGGGCCGCGGGATCGCCAGCTGCCAAACGATCAGCCCGAGCACGACCGCGCCGGCGATCCCTGCCGGCCACCACACCGCGCGCGAGCCCTCCAGGGTTACGCGCTCCAGCGCACCTGCGCGCCGCCGGCCCGCCGCGGGCGCCCGCAGCCCCGGCGCGGGCGTCACGCGTGGGGCGCTTTCGCTCACCTGCGGCGCAGCCCGAGGATGCTCAGCAGGAACGACGAGAAGAAGATCTGGATTCCCACGATCAACAGCGACGCGGCGATCACCGCGAGATGTTCGTCGGCGAGCGAGCCAAAGCCGTGCGAGATCCACGTCGCGGCGATCACCGTCCCCATGGCGATCCCCACGAGCGAGAAGGCTCCTCCGAGCAGCAGCCCGTGCTCGAGCCGGAAGCGCGCGCGCATGCGGTCGAACCACGGGTCCTGCTCGCCCATGAAGTAGGTGCCGTAGGCATGCGCGCAGAGGCCGAGCGCGAGCACCTGCGTGCCGACGATCATCAGCAGCGCGCCGCCGATCAGCGCGTGCAGGCCCCACGCGCGGCCGAAGAAGTCAAGGCCGGCCCCGACGAACACGACGATCACGGTGCCCAGGCCGGCGAGCACGGTGCCGGGGATGACGAACAGATGCGTGGGGCTGTGCACGAGCAGGAAGCGCAGATGGCGCCAGCCGTCGCGGAAGCTCGAGAGCTTGCTCTCGCCCCCGCGCGGGTGATACACGATCGGGAACTCCGCGATCCGCAGGTTCTCCTTGGAGGCCCTGATCACCATCTCCGAGGCGAACTCCATGCCGGTCGTGCGCAGGTCCAGGCGCGGCAGCACGTCGGCCCGCAGCGCGCGCATGCCGCAGTGCGCGTCGTTGATGCCCGTGCGAAAGAACAGGTTGAGCAGCCCCGTGAGGATCGGGTTGCCGACGTAGCGGTGAAGCCACGGCATCGCGCCAGGCTGAATGTTGTCCATGCGGTCGCCCATCACCAGCTCCGCGCCGGCCTCGAGCTCGGCGACGAAGCGGGGGATCTCGCTGAAGTCGTACGTGAGGTCGGCGTCGGCCATCACGATGTAGCGGCCCCTGGAGGCGGCGAACCCGGCCATGTAGGCGCTTCCGTAGCCGCGCCTGCGTTCGACCACCACGCGCGCGCCGGCCTGTTCGGCCAGCCGCGCGGAGTCGTCCTCGGAGTCGTTGTCGGCGACCACGACCTCGCCCGGCACGCCCATGCGCACGATCGCTTCCAGCGCTGCGTTCACGCACGAGACGATGTTCTCGGCCTCGTTCAGGCAGGGGATCACCACGGACACGAGCGGCGTCTCGGCATCCTCGGGCGCGGCCCGTGCGGGAGGGTCGCTGGTGGGTGCGAGTGTGCTCACAGGCTGAGGCTCGAGACGGCCGCGATTCGAGAAGTCGCGCAGCAGGCGCTGCGGTTATAACCCCTGGCGGGGCGGAAAGTGGCGCAACGGGGTCGGTGCACCGCGAGATGAGATGCTAGCGGGATCGCGGCGTCAGGCGTCTAGCAGGTGTGCTTGGAGCATCTCCAGGAGGACTCCCGTCATCACCTGGTGGTCGTGCTGCATCGACGCGTACGCGGCGAGGGCGTACGCAACTCCCACGGGGCGTGGCTTGATGGCGAGGAATGGTGGCAGGCCGTAGCGCAACGCGGCCCAGTTCCCCCACATGCGGGCGGTTCGCCCGTTGCCGTTCGCGAACGGGTGAATCCGAACCCACTCGCCATGCAGCGACGCGCAGAGGGTGAGCACGGAAAGCAGCTGCTGGCTCTCCGCAGGTCCGCTCCCTGCGGAGATCACGCTGTCAAGGGCGGCGGTCGCACTCCGGGCTGCGCGCTCGAAGTTATCGAGCTCCAGCGGCACGTTCGCGGACGGAACGCCAGTGAAGCCGCCAACTTCCACCTCGTATCCATTGAGCTCGGGAAAGTCGGGGTCGCTGTCGCGGATCCCACCCGCGTAATAGGGCACCGGCAGGGCTATACCGCGATAGATCGCACGATGCCAGTCCTGCGCCATCGCCACGGTTGGGGCATCTCGTGTGCGAGCGCGGGCCGCGATGCCCTTCAGGGTCGCGCTGACGTTCGCGGCGATTTGAGGTTCGGAGCCTGGAGGATCGTCGTTCCAGGCAACCGCCATCAGGAGGCGGCGAACATCGCGCCGATGCCGTACGCGTCGGCCGTTGCCGGCGTCTGGGCGCGGCGGCTCTTGAGCGGGTCCTGCTCGTAGGCCTCGCCATGGGCGACCGCCGCGATGTCCGCTTGGAGGCGGTCGGCGGCGCGGTAGCTTCGTAGGAGCTCCAGTGTCCCGGTCATGTCTTGCTCGAGCAGTAGAGATGCGGCCCGGAGCTCGCGCTCCAGCATCTCCTCAGCCAGCTGGTTCTTCGACACGCCGAAACGCTTGGCGACCAGGCCGAGCAGCTCATGGGTCCTGCGGTTGTGGAAGCGGAGCGTGAACTTCGCGGGGGTGTCCATCGGTCTCTCCCGGTTCGGTGGGGATCCTCGAGTCGGAGCCCAGCACATCACGATAGCGGAAGGGCAATGTGCCGTCAAGCTTCGCCTGTGCCGTCACTCGTTGCCCAGACGCGGGCGAGCTCCATCGACCCGCGCGTGCGGGCGCAGCGGCGCTACATGCAGCGACCGGTCGCACCCACCGCCATCACTCGAACAGCTCCGCCGCTGTCACGAGGAGGACGTTCTCGCAGGCGGCGCGTCTTTGCAGCGAGCGGGTGAAGCCGCGGCGCGCGAACAACATGAGCTGGGCGTTCGCCGTGCGTCCGTCGACGGCGTCACGACTCCTGAGCAGCGCCTCCAGCACGTCCTCGTCGACCGCTCGCCGTGACCACTTGCACGATCCGAGCAGTGTGTACTGGCGGCGATCCGCGCAGGCGATATCGATCTCGTGGCGTCCGTCGCGCGACCACCACGATCCGATCGCGTTCGCGCCGCGGGCAGCGTCGATCTCCGAGTAGCGCCCCAGCCAGGCACGGCACAGCTCCTCGAAGACGCCCCCCACGTAGGTGTCGAGGTCGGCCGCCACCTGCTCCCACACCGAATCCACCGCCTCGCCCCGGTCCAGCCGGCTGCGATTGGGCGCCACACGACGGAACCAGAAGCGAAAGAACGGGTCGCTGATCTGCCAGAAGCCGCGCCTGCGGCGAGCGCCGGGGACGACTGGCAAGCGCTCCTGCACGTAGCCGAGCGCCGCAAGGCGCTCGAGCAGGACGGCGACGTTGGAGCTTGGAAGTTCGAGCAGGCTGCCGATCTGTGCATTGCGTGTGCGCCCGGATGCGATCGCTGAGAGGACCCCGAAGTAGCGTTTCGGGTCGCGGATGCCTCGCTCCTCTCTGACGAGCGTCAGCGGCTCCTCATACAGCGGCGCTCCCTTGCGGAGGATCGCCTCGCGCACCACCTGCCGCAGATGGCGGTTGCCGGCCCACACCTGGTACTGGGGCGTGCCGCCGATCACCGCATAGCGCTCCACCAGTTCCTCCGGCGAGCTGCGTGCCGGCGCGAGCGCCCGCGCGTCGCGGTAGTCCAGCGGTTCGATCGTCGGCCGGAAAGTGGCGCGGCCGTGCAGGGGCGCGTCGTACGAGAGCAACCCCTCCATGAACGTCAGCGCGCTGCCGGACAGCACCATGCAGATCGGGACTCTCCGAGGATCCCATCCATCCCAGTACCTCTGGATGATCGACGGCAGCGCCGGCTCAGACAGGCAGGCGTACTGGAACTCGTCGATTACCACCACCAGCGGTCGCTGTTCGGCCTGAGCGCCGAGGAAGTCAAATGCGGCGTCCCACGAGTCGAGGCTCAGCGGCGGCGCGCCCGGCAGCAGCCGTGCGGCCTCGGCAGCGAAGGCAGCCATCTGCACGGCGCGGGGCTGCTCGTCGGCCTGGTAGCTGACGACGCCCTCCCCGGCGAAGGCGTGCGCGAGCAGGAACGTCTTGCCGACGCGTCGGCGTCCGCGCAGGACGACGAGGCTCGGAGCGGACTCGCGCTGTTCGCGCAGCAGCGCGAGCTCCCGCTCGCGATCGACCAGAGGTCTCATCCTCATATACTACTTTATGAGATAGTATTTCATGAAATAGGCATTCCTCTCTCCACGGCGAAGGCGGAGCGCCGACCACCGGCTTCGCCGGGGTGCTTCCCGCCTCCCCAGGCGCCACCGAGCAGCAGCCCGTGCTCGAGGCGGAAGCGCGCGCGCATGCGGTCGAACCACGGGTCCTGCTCGCCCATGAAGTAGGTGCCGTGGGCGTGCGCGCAGAGCCCGAGTGGCGCAACGGGGGCGATGCACCGCGAGATGAGATGCTAGCGGGATGCGCGTGTGCATCGTCTATGACTGCCTGTTCCCGTACACGATCGGCGGTGCCGAGCGCTGGTACCGGAGCCTGGCCGAGCGCCTGTGCGCTGACGGCCACGAGGTCACCTACCTGACGCTGCGCCAGTGGGAGCGGGACGAGAGCGCGGGAATCGACCCGCGCGTGCGGGTGGTGACGGCCGGCCCGCGCATGGCGCTTTACACCTCGGGCGGACGCCGGCGCACGCTGCCGCCGCTGGTGTTCGGCGTGGGCGTGTTCCTGCATCTGCTGCGCCACGGGCGTCGCTACGAGGTGGTGCACACGTGCGCCTTCCCCTACTTCTCGGTGCTCGCCGCCGCCGCCGTGCGACCGCTGCGGCGCTTCCAGCTGGTGGTGGACTGGTTCGAGGTGTGGAGCCGCCGCTACTGGCGCGAGTACCTCGGCGGCGTGGGCGGCGCCGTGGGCATGCTCGTGCAGCGGGCGTGCGCGCTTGTGCCGCAGCGTGCGGTGTGCTTCTCGCAGATGCACGCGGCGCGCCTGCGCGAGGAGGGGCTGCGCGGAGAGGTGACGGTGCTGCGCGGGCTGTACGCCGGCGGCATCGAGCCGGCGCAGGCGCGCGCGGCGGAGCCGATCGTGATGTTCGCCGCGCGCCTGATCCCCGAGAAGCAGGTGACCCTGGCGGTCGCCGCCACGGCGCTGGCGGCCGAGCGCATAGAGGGATTGCGGGGCGACTTCTTCGGCGAGGGCCCCGAGCGCGCGGCGCTCGATGAGGCGATCGCCGAGCACGGCCTGCAGGGCGTGGTGAGCGCGCGCGGCTTCGCCCCCGGCGAGACCGTCGACAGGGAGATGCGCCGCGCGATGTGCATGCTGCTGACCTCACGCCGCGAGGGCTATGGGCTGGTCGTGGTCGAGGCGGCCGCGCGCGCCACGCCCAGCGTGGTGGTGGCCGGCGAGGACAACGCCGCCACCGAGCTGATCGAGGAGGGCGTCAACGGCACCATCGCGCCCAGCTCCGAC
>JASHYF010000066.1 GCA_030043235.1 Solirubrobacteraceae bacterium
CGGTGCAACCTGGTGACGTGTGCTCTCGCTTCCAGCGACGAGTGCCGATATGCGCTGCTCGTGTGTGCAGGTGGCGTCGGGGCTTCGGTCGACAGTCGCTGATTGACTTTCCTTTTCTTGGCTTTTTCGGAAGGCATGGTGGTATGATGGATGTCATGACCAAGCGCGAGCATCGAGCGTTGGTGGCCAGCTTCGTCACGCTCGACGACACGATCACGCGCGCTCGTCACGCGCTTTCCAATGGCGAAATCGCTGTGGCTGAGCGTGAGCTCGAGCAGGCAAAGGAGAGAGTTGGCTCGGATGCGCCCGCCCTCACGGTGCCCGAGGTCGCGGAGGAGCTTGGTGTGAGCCGGCCGACCGTGCGCAGCTGGATCGCCAAGGGTCTCCTGGACGTCGTTGCAGACAGCTCTCCTCGGCGGGCGACGTTCTCGAGCGTTCGGCTGCTCAAGGAGCGCTTGAGCCGCCTGCGTGCTCTGGCCAAGGACGAGCGCCGTTTCTCGCAGCTGCTGCGGGAGGCCGCTGACCAGCGGGCGTTGGCACAGCCAGGAGCGCGGGAGGGGCTGCAGGACGCTTTGGCCGGCGACACCGTGGATCTCTGAGCGGGTCGTGCGGCTCGGCTGATGGCGCCACGGTTCAGGGTCACCGTGGCGCGGCGCTGCGACCCGCGCGTCAAAGCTCTGCGCGGCGAGGTCAAGAAGCACTTCTATCGCGTGGTCGATGCACTGCGGCATCGCGGATGCGAGGCTCGCGGCATCCGGATGCGCGCCGACACGGGCGCGGATCACCGAGTGTGCGAGCGGCGCTTCTACCGCGACTGGCGGATGCACCTGGTCTTCGGCGACGACGATGACATCGTCATCTCGTGGATTGGCCGACACCGCGAGGACGAGGATGTGCACGCGGCGGGGGCGCGAGACATCCCGGGACTCAGCGCGATCGGTCGTGCTCGTGACGCGCAGCCCCAGTGCTGCCATGACCTGGACGATCCGCCGGCGGACCCGGATCTGGTTGAACTCGTCAATCAGATCCGTCCCGGGCGCCAGCGAGGGCGACCGGGCGGGGGGTAGATGAAGCTTCTTGCCGCTGTAGGCTGCTCGACGTCCCGGTCGCGGGACGTGGTTTTGACGGCGCGATAGCCTGCCGCGTGATGCCCGATTCCACTCGATCAGGTGGCCGGCGATCAGATGGCCGGCGTGAGCGAATCGCGCTGGTGCTCGCCGGAGGCGGCGCGCGCGGCGCATACGAGGCCGGCGCCCTCGCGACGTTGGCGCCGGCCCTCTCCGAACGCGGCCAGACCCCGAACATCATCGTCGGCACCAGCATCGGGGCGCTCAACGGGTCGTTCCTCGCCGCTCGCGCACACGAACCGCTCGAGGCGGCGGCCGCCGCCGCGGTGAAGATGTGGCGTGAGCTGGACTGGGGCGACGCGCTGCGTCCGTTGCTCTCGCCGCCCGAGCTCGCTCGACTGCTGGAGGCGGGCGCGATGTTCGCCAAACTGCCCTGTGCGGATGTGCCGGCGCTGCTCGATCCCGCGCCGCTGCGCGGCACGCTCGAACGGCGTGTCGCCTTCGATCGGATAGCGCGCAACGTCGATGACGGGGTGTTGAGCGCCGCGGCGGTGGTCGCCACCTCCTACGCGAGCACCCGCAGCATCGTCTTCCATCACGGCGGCGGGCGACCCGGCTTCAACCACCTGCACGCGATCGACTACGCCGCGACGGCGCTCGCGCCCGAGCACGTGCTCGCCTCGGCGGCGATCCCGGGCGCGTTCCCCGCGGTCGAGATCAGCCGGCCTGCTGCTGCGGCGGGCTGGTACGGCGACGGCGGCGTACGCCTCAACGCCCCGCTTCAGCCGGCGCTCGCGCTCGGCGCCGAGCGCGTCGTCGTGATCGGGCTTAACTCCTCGGCGACGCACACTCGCGAATCGGCGCCACCCGACGCGCTCGACGGCGTCGCGCAGCTGCTCCAGGTCGCGCTCGCCGACCAGCTCGCCGACGACGTCGCGAGGCTCGCTGCCATCAACGAGAGGCTCGCCGCGAGCGGATCGTCCTCCGTGCCCGGCGGCCTGCGTCACCGCAGGATCCCCTACATCTTCGTAGCGCCCACCGATCGCCTCGCGATCGGCCACCTCGCGCGCGAAGTCTACGAGGATCGCTACGCCGGTCTCGCCGGGCCCCTGCGCGACTGCAACCTCGCCCTGCTCGGTCGTTTCGTCAACGCCGCTCGCAGCGCCGTGCACGGCGAGCTGCTCAGCTACCTGTTCCTCGCCCCCGAGTTCATCGACAAGCTGATCGCGCTCGGGGAAAGCGACGCCAAACGCTGGCTTGCCACGCGGCACGGCCCCAGGCTGTGGCAGGTCCGACGCCTGCCCCCGGGCAAAGGCAACTCAGCGCCCGCACGCGGGCGGTCGCTTGAGACCTGATAGGTTCAATACCGTTGACTTAGCGCTGGATGCGGCTTCTACTCTCGCTGGAAAGGAGCTGCCAACCAAGGCCGCGACCACGACTTTCGCTG
>JASHYF010000067.1 GCA_030043235.1 Solirubrobacteraceae bacterium
CGCGTCGGGAAGGTCGGGCACCTACAACATCGCCACCGGCGTCCAGACCGACGTGAGCACCGTCTGGCGCGAGCTGAGCGCCGCAGCGCACAAGCAGATCGAGCCCGAGCTCGCCGACCTGCGCCCGGGCGAGCTCACGCACAGCTGCCTCGACGTGAGCCTCGCCGAGCGCGAGCTCGGGTGGCGTGCGCAGGTGCCGATCGATCAGGGGCTGCGCATCACCTACCGGGCGCTGGTGGAGGAATTCGAGGGCGTCCCCGAGTCGCAAGAGAGGCGATAGCATCGGACGGTCCAGGACCAAGGTCCTTGCGGCGAGATAGCTCAGCTGGTAGAGCACACGACTGAAAAACGCGCTTCGGCCGGGCGGGAAAGTAGGAAAGTAGGCAAGTCCTCAGCAGCGACCGGTCGGTACGCCGCCGTAAGACCTCGAGCTCGTGGCGAAGCACCAGTAGCTCAATGTCCCTGGCCCGGCGATGCTGATCACAGCCACCGACGAGCAGGCGAAGGACCGACACGAACGCGAGATAGACGAAGGAGAGCAGCATCCGCGGATCCTGCCAGAGCCCGCGATCCGGGCGGAAACCGGGTTTTCGCACCCTTCACGCCGCCGCCGCAACCTCGCATCCGCGCGACGCGAGACCGAACCACAGTTTTCGACCCCTTCACCCTTCACGTACCACTGCGAGAGTGCGCCGTGCTGATTGCGGCAGCACTACGGTCATCGAATGACGAGCTTTTCCTCCGGATGCTTTCGAGGTCGAAGCAGTTCTAGAGCGCAGTGGCTCTCGACAGTTCGCGCGTGCTGCCCAGCATCCTCGATACTGAGCGCGGGCGGCGGACCAGAAAACTTTGGTCCGACAAAGTGAATGCCTCGCGCCCGAAGACAGTTCGCAAAGGCGTCTACCATAACGTGGACCGCGGCGCCCGTAATCTCCCCGTCATTCACGTGCAAGTGCCGATTGCAACGCTCAAGCGCCGCGGTAACCGTCGCCGCGCTAACTCCCTTGGGTACCAGGTAGCCACCCCTGACAAAAAAGTTTACAATTGATCCACCGCCGTCAAAGTGGACGCCGTACTCGCTCATGCATGTGTCGTAGTGCTGCGCTCTTTCTCTCGCCTCGCGAGTAAGCTGTCCTCGTGTTATAGTAATCGTTTTAGCTCGCGCTCCGCCACATGACGTCAAGCCCAAGATCACTACGACAGACGCAGCGCGCAGGCAGTCACGGCGCAAAGTATTATTCTCCTTCGGCGCGAGGGAGCGCATTATTGAGTTCCTCTTCGATTTCGGCTTGTTCTTGTACTTCCGCTGCGTCCTCAAGACACTCTATCTGCTTACCGAGTCCCTGAAGGGTGCCAAAACGCGGTTCCGGCCGAGGATCGTGGGCGGCTGGGAGGACGAGGCCGGCTTGGGCACCCGCCGAAGCCCCGCCACCGGCTTCACCGAGGCTGGTTGAGCGGATGGCGAGACTCGGAGTCGAACCGAGGACACTACGATTTTCAGTGGCGTGGCTACCGCCCCGAGCCGCCGTGCGAGGCGGCGTAGAAAGCCTATGTTTGCGGGCTTTTCGTGTCGCGAGCCGTACCTTCGCTCGCCGCGCTGCCCGCCGGGATGCCGGCGGATACCCGCGGATACCGGCGGGTTTGTGCCGATGGACGGGGTTCGTCGGCACAAACCCCCCGGCGCTGGTAGGCGAGTCTCCGGCTCAACGAGCAGGTCAGCGTGGGGGCCGCGCGATCCTCGATGCCTCAGAGCTACAAGGCCGTCACTTCGCAGCCGCGGCCCGCCGCGGCGCTCTTGGAGCTCGAACGGGATGACTCTCGCGAGCAGAAGTCGGCCGGCCGCCGTTCCTCGTGCCTGCTCGCGTTCCGAAGGAGGCGTGTTGAGCCCGGAAGTTCGGAGGCGTGAGACTCCTGCGTCCCGCCGCACGGACGCGGAAGCAGGAGCGCGACCGGTACCGCCCATCGGACCTGCAGCTCGTCCTGAGCGCAAGCGCATCCCGGGAGGTGCATGGTGCTCGCATTCCCACGGGACCAGCCGTGTCGGCGAGAAAATGCCAGCTACTCCGACCCTATCCTCCCAGGCTTGCCATCTCCAATTGTCCGACGGCTAGCGCGGCGGCTGCGCGGAGAGGGCGGCGCGCGCCTGCTCGGCGAGGGGCTCCTGCAGGCGGCGCACGCCGTCGAGGTGGTCGCCTGTCCAGATCACGCGCACGCCGGTCGCCGTGGCGCGACCGTCGGAGCTGCTGAGATCGCGCTCGACTGCCTCGATCAGGCGCGCGTCGGCGACCTCGTCGGGCGCCAGCGGATCGGGCACCTGCTCGGTGCCGGTGAGGCTGGCGGCGAAGTGCTCATACCAGCTCGCGACATGCTCGGCGATGAGGGTCAGCTCGCGGCGGGCGGCGGAGCGCTCACCGCCGGCATGGCCCCCGTGCCAGAGGTCGAGCACGGCGTCGCCCGCCAGGCGCACGCCGGTCACCCCCGTGACGAGACCTGCCACGTCGGCGAGCGGCGCGCGCTTTGACCCGCGCTCGATCAGGTAGCCGCGGAAGGTCTCATCCAGCCGGTGCGAGGCGGCGGCGGCGTCGAGTGCCTTGCGCTGCGGGGGCGGGAACTGTGGGCCGGAGGAATCGCAGCAGGCGACGCCGTAGGCGACCGCGTCGGCGAGATAGCTCACGCTGTCGCGATATGCGCGGGCGAGCGCTCTGCGCAGCGCAGCGCCGGCGCCGCGCGGCCAGAACAGCAAGCCGACGAGCAGGCTGACGGCGCTGCCGAGCGCGACGTCCTCGACGCGCACGAGCCCGATCTTCCAGCCGGCCGGTGCGATCAGGTTGAAGAGGATCAACAGGGTCAGCGTGAACGCCGCCTGACCCGCTGCGAAGGAGATACAGGCGGGGGCGAGGCCGGCGAACAGGATCACGATCGGCAGCAGTGCCCACAGCAGCGTGGTGTTCGTCCCGATCAGGTACACGAGCGCGCCTCCGACGGCAAACCCGATTGTCGTCCCCGCCAGCGCGCGCAGGACGTTCTG
>JASHYF010000068.1 GCA_030043235.1 Solirubrobacteraceae bacterium
CGCCTGTAGGCGACGCGGCCCCAGGAGGGCTCAGGCGCGAGCTCGATCGGCTCGCCGCCGCGCTCCGAGCCGGCCTCGGCGCCCTGCATGTAGCGGAAGCTCCCCGACTGCTCGTCGAAGCTCACGCTCAGCTCGCCCTCCTTCACGCGCTGGTCGAGCCACGCGCCGCGGAAGACGAGGCGGCGCAGCCAGTGCACGAGCGAGCGCTCCGCCGGCCCGACGAGCTCCGGCCAGCAGTCGTTGACGTGCTCGCCGAGGCCTGACGCGGGGTCGAGGATCTCGCCGTTGACGGCCAGGTTTACGAGGTCTTCGCGCTCCGCGTCGCCCAGGCGGGCGCCCACGAAGGAGAGCTTCAGCGCCGCCTGCTCGCAGCGCTCGGCGAAGTCCGACTCGTTGAAGGTGAAGCGCAGCTCGCCGTATTCGAGGACGAAGTCCTCGCCCGAGTCGTAGTTGTCGCGTCGTGCCGTTTCCATTGCCGGATCTCGTTGCCCGCCCTCCACTGCGAGCCCGCCCTCTACGGGCTCGTCGGGATCATACGGCGCGATCCTGCTTTTTCGATCCCCGTGCACGGGATTTTGCACACCGCGGACGCGGCGGGGGCGGGTGGGGCGGGTGGGCATCGATACTCTCCCCGGACGGATGGCACGGCTGTCAGAGCATGGATTGCGCCGCTCCGTGGGCGTTCCCGGGATGTTCGCCACCGCCTACGGCAACGTGGGCTCCTCGATCTACTACGCGCTCGGCCTCGTCGCCGCGCACGCGCTCGGGCTGACCCCGCTGGTGTTCATCTTCGCCGGCGGCCTGTTCGCGCTGACGGCCAAAACGTACGCCGAGGGCGCCTCCATGTTTCCCGAAGCGGGGGGCTCCTCGTCGTTCGCCCGCCACGCGTTCGACGACCTCACGTCGTTCTTCGCCGGCTGGGCGCTCAGCCTCGACTACATCCTCACGATCGCCATATGCGCGTTCTTCGTGCCGCACTACCTGAGCGCGTTCCCCGGGCTGCACGCGCTCGACCACAACCCGGACGACATCTTCGCCGGGCTGATCGTCGTGGTGGCGCTCGCCGCGCTCAACATCCGCGGCCTGGGCGAGTCGGCGAAGCTCAACCTCGTGCTCGCGATCACCGACCTGAGCACGCAGGCGCTGCTCGTGGGCGTGGGCGTCGTGCTCGTGCTGAACCCCTCGCTGCTGATCCACCAGGTGCACCTCGGCAGCGTGCCGAGCTGGACGGAACTGATCTTCGCGCTGTCGCTGGCGATGCTCGCGTACACCGGCATCGAGACGGTGGCGAACATGGCGGAGGAGTCGCGCGAGCCCGGCCGGCAGGTGGCGAAGGCGGTGAACCTGGTGGTGCTCGCGGTGTTCGGCATCTACGCCGGCATCACCGTCGTCGCGCTGTCCGCGCTGCCGGTCGTGCACCACGGCGCCGGCTACAGCCCCGCGCTGCACGCGAGCTACGCGCACGCCGGCTACGCGACCGCGCTGGGCAAGTTCTTCGAGAACGACCCCGTGCTCGGCGTCATCTCCCGCCTCGGGCTGCACGGCGCGGTCCTCGAGGCCGCCCAGTACTACGTCGGCCTGCTCGCCGCGACGATCCTGTTCATCGCCGCCAACACGGGCATGATCGGCATCTCGCGCCTGTCGTGGTCGCTGGCCGAGCACCGCCAGCTGCCGAGCCTGTTCTCGCAGCCGCACTCGCGCTACCGCACGCCGTGGTTCACGCTTGTGTTCTTCTCGCTGTTCGCCGCCGCGCTGATCGCCTACGGCAGCACCGAAGTGCTCGGCAACCTGTTCGCGTTCGGCGCGATGCTGTCGTTCACGACCGCGCACGCGGCGATCGTGGCGCTGAGGGTGAAAGACCCCGATCGCGAGCGGCCGTACAGCGCGCCCGGCGGCGTGCGCATCCGCGGGCACGTGATCCCCATGACCGCCGTCGTCGGCGGCATCGGCACGGCGGCCGCGTGGGTCGCCGTGGTGGTGCTGCACACCGAGGCGCGCTACGTGGGCATCCCGTGGATGATCTGCGGCGTGGCCGGCTACCTGCTGTATCGCCGCCGCCAGGGCATGGACCCGCGCAAGAGCTACGAGATCGAGCGCGCGGAGCGCCCTGCCGGCTTCGAGGAGCTCGAGTACAAGACCGCGCTCGTGCCGATCTTCGGCGACGACGTGAGCGCCTCGGCGCTCAGCAGCGCCGCCAAGCTGATCGGCGAGGACGGCGTCGTGTACGCGATCTACGTGCTGCCCGTCCCCAGCCAGCTGTCGCTGGACGCGGGCCTCGAGGAGGAGGAGGCGCACGGCCGCTCGGTGCTGGAGAGCGCGCGCATCCAGGCCCGCCGCGCGGGCATCAAGATCCACACCGGGCTGATCCGCACGCGCAACCCCGGCGCGGCGCTCGTGGAGGAAGCCGAACGCGTCGGCTGCGACGTGATCTACTGGTCGACGATCCACGCGCCCGCCGGCGAGCAGCGCATCGGCCCGACCGCCGCCTACCTGCTCAGCAAGCGCCCCTGCCGTGTGATCATCGAGACGCAGAACCCGCCGGCGCGCGTCGCGGCGCCTGCGTGAGCGCCATCAGCTAGCCGGTGCCGCGCCGGCGCCAGGTGGCGAGCGCCGCGCGCAGCGCCTCCTCCAGCTCCGGGTGGGCGAACTGGTAGCCGAGCACGAGCGCCTTCGCGGGGAGCACGCGCGCGCCGGTGGTGACGATCTCCGCCATCTCGCCGTACAGCGCGCGCAGGACGAGGCCGGGCACGGGCGCGAGCGCGGGACGTCCCAGCACGCGGCCGAGCGCCTTGGAGAACTCGCGGTTGGTGACCGGCTCGGGCGCGGTCGCGTTGACCGGCCCGCTCCAGCGCTCGTCGGCGAGCGCCGCGAGCATCATCCCCACGACGTCGTGCACGTGGATCCACGACATGTACTGGCGCCCGCCGGCGACGGGACCGCCGAGGCCGAGCCTGAACGCCGGCAGCATCTTCGCGAGGGCTCCGCCCGCGCGGTCCCCCGTGCGGGGACCCTCCGTGGCGGAGGACAGGCAGGCCAGCACCACGCCGGTGCGCACCTGCATCACGCGCATGCCCAGCTCGCAAGCGCCTGTCGCGGCGGCCTCCCACTCGGCGCAGACCCTCGCAAGGAAGTCGCTGCCCGCGGGGGCGTCCTCGTCGAGCGGCTCTTCGCCGTGCGCGCCGTAGTAGCCGGTCGCGGAGGAGCTCACGAGCAACGGCGGGCGGGGCTCCGCGCGCTCCAGGCCGGCGAGCAGGTTGCGCGTCCCCTGCACGCGGCTCTCGCGGATCGCACGCTTGACGCGCGCGCGCCAGCGTTGCGCGACGGGCTCGCCGGCGAGGTGCACGACGGCATCG
>JASHYF010000069.1 GCA_030043235.1 Solirubrobacteraceae bacterium
GCTCGGGCGCCGCGGCGCGCGCTTCGCCTGGGAGTCGGCGGCCGTTGGCGATGACGTGACCCCGCACAAGACGCGGGACCCAGCCGGCCGCGTCCTCGCCGTATACACGGGCCAGCGCGAGGAGCACATCGTCGCCGACGTCGCCTGGGCGGTCGCCTGCTACCTGGACTGGACCGGCGACGAGGCGTTCCGCCGCGGTCCGGGCAGGCAGCTCCTCGTCGAGACGGCGCGCTACTGGGCCTCGCGCATCGAACGAGACGACGACGGCAGCGCCCACATCCGCGGCGTGATCGGGCCGGATGAGTACCACGAGCTGGTCGACGACAACGCCTACACGAACGTGATGGCGCGCTGGAACCTGCGCCGCGCGTGCGCCGAGGCCGGCGATGGCGAGATCGCGCGCGCCGAGCGCGCCACGTGGATCGCGCTGGCCGACGCGCTCGTGACCGGTTATGAGCCGGAAAGTCGTCTGTACGAGCAGTTCGCCGGCTTCATGGAGCTCGAGCCGCTGGTGATCGCCGAGCTCGCGCCGAGACGCCCGATCGCCGCCGACCTGCTGCTCCCGCGCGAGCGCGTGCAGCATGCCCAGGTCGTCAAGCAGGCTGACGTGCTGATGCTCCACCACCTGCTCCCCGAGGAGGTCGCGCCGGGCTCGCTCGCACCCAACCTCGACTTCTACGAGCCGCGCACCGCCCACGCGAGCACGCTCTCGCCGGGCATACACGCGGCGCTGTTCGCCCGCGTCGCCAGGTTCGAGCAGGCGCTTGCCGCGCTGTCGCTGGCCGCACGCATCGACCTCGACGACATCTCCGGGTCGACCGCTGCCGGTGTGCACGTCGCCGCGATGGGCAGCGTCTGGCAGGCGCTCGCCTACGGCTTTCTCGGCGCGCGTCCCGACGGGGATGTGCTGCGAATGGATCCGCGCCTGCCGCCCGCGTGGGACGCGCTCGAAGTGCGTCTTCGCTTCCGCGGCGCGCAGCTGCGCGCGCGCCTTACGGCGGGACGCATCGAGCTGAGCGCCGACCGGCCGGCGCGAGTGAGCGTGGCCGGCGCGAAGCCGGTGACGGTGGACGCGGGCGGCTGCTCGTTGGAGTTGGAGCGCCCTGAGCCCCCGATGGCCACGGCGGCGCGGACGCCGCGAGCGTCCGGTCCGGTTGTCGGGGCCGGCACGTGGCATCCGTAGTAGACCACAACGAAGAGCGGGGACGCCTCCGATGTGCAAGGCGCGAGCGCTCGGCGAGGATGCGACCATGATGCCCGAGACGGACGCATCGACGAGCAGGACGGATGGGGAGCGGCACGAGCTGCTCCGCCCACGCAGACGCCGACCGCCGCCTGCGGCGGCGGCACCCGGTCCGCCGGCCGAGAGCGCCGGTGCCTTCGGCTCGCGCTTGGGAGCGCGCGCGGCGCACGGCGAGGGTGGCGAGCGCTTCGCGGACCGGCGCGACGCCGGTCGCCGTCTGGCGACGCTGCTCGCCCGCACCCGCCACGAAGACCCGGTGGTGGCCGGGATCTCACGCGACGGCGTGCCGGTGGCGGCGGAGGTCGCCCGCGCCCTGGAGTCGCCGCTCGACGTGGTCCTGCTCGAGCAGGTCTGCGCGCCAGAGCACCCCCAGCACGTGATCGGCGCTGTCGCCGAGGGCGGGGTTTGCGTGGTGGACGAGGAGGCCGTCGAGCGCCTGGGGCTGCCGGCCGAGGAAGCGCGCGAGGCGGTGGCACGCGCCAGGCGACGCCTCGGCGAGCGCCAGTCCACGCCGCTGTTCGAGCGGCCACGCCTCGCCGTGAGCGGGCGCAGCGTGATCGTCGTCGACGACGGGCTGGCCAGCCCCCACCGCGCGCGTGCCGCCGCACAGTCCCTGCGCAGCCGAGGCGCGGCACGCGTGGTCCTCGCGGTGCCGGTCGCGGAGCGGGAGGCCGCGCAGCTGCTGCGATCAGACGTGGATGACGTTGTTTGGGTCCGCATGCCCGAGCACATGCTCGCGGTCGGGCTGTGGTACGAGGACTTCGCTGCGACCTCCGAAGAGGAGGTGCACGCGCTGATGAGCGAACACGCGGGTGCGGTGCAGCGCGAGGTCGCGATCGAGATCTCACCCGGCGCGTTGCTGCGTGGCGATCTGACCGTGCCTTGGGGCGCCTACGCGCGAGGCGTGGTGGCGTTCGCAGGCGACGCCGACTCGAGCCGGTTCAGTCCCAGAGACCGCCGCATCGCCGCCGTGCTGAACGACGCGGCGATCGCCACGCTGCGCCTCGATCTCCTGGGCCCCTACGAGAACCTCGATCCAATCGTCACCGCTGACGTCGAGCTGCTGGCCCGCCGGCTGCTCGCAGCGACGAGGTGGCTCAGGCGCCAGCCGGAGACGGCGGGGATCGCGCTCGGCTACGTCGGCACGGGCACCGGCGCGGCCGCCGCGCTGCTGGCAGCTGCGCAGTTGCAGGCGGGGGTGTGCGCGGTGGTCTCCCGCGGCGGGCGTGTCGAGCTGCCGGCCTGGCGCCTCGAGCAGGTCCTCGCCCCGACGCTGCTGATCGTCGGCGGCGCGGATGCCGAGCTGCTCGAGCTGAACCGCGCCGCCAAGCGGCGGCTGCGCTGCGAGAGCGAGCTGGTCGTGCTGCCCGGCGCAAGCCACCTGTTCGAGGAGCCCGGCGCTCTCGATGACGTCGCCCGTCTCACCGCCGGCTGGTTCACCCGGCACCTGCGCGAGCCCGCACCCGAGATCGAAGCCGGCGATGAGCATCACCCCAGCGCGGCGCGCGCGTAGGGCGCGAGCGCGCCGGGCCGTGCCGATCCGCTAGCAGCGACGGTGGGCGGGCGCTTGCGCTCCGCCCTCGAGCCTACGATGGCCTCAGCCGATGAGAGCACCGGGATGACCAAACGCAGCGGCATTCGCACGGCGGGCGATCGGCGCCACGGGAACGGGCCGAGCGCAGGCGCGCCGGCGGGCGAGCTCGACAGAGGCGATGACCCGGGGCCCGAGGTCGTCAGCCCCCGCGGAGAGTCCTTCCAGGTCGTCGGCCGCGCGGGGCCGGTGGAGCGGCGTGGCGCGCCGCCGATTCCAGCGGAGGCGCGCGAGCATCTGCTCGTGCTCAAGGACGGCGACGTGCTGCTGTGCACGCGCACCGACGGGGACATCGCGCCGGCGCGCGCGTCGGGCGAGGGGTTCTACGCGCACGACACGCGCCACCTCTGCGAGCTGCAGCTGCAAGTCGGCGACGCCCAGCCGGTTGCCCTCTCGCACACGGCGTTCGAGGACCGTGTGGTGCTCGACGCGACGAACGCGGCGCTCCGGCGAGAGGGCCGCAAGCCGGTGCCGCAGCTGTCGCTGAGCATCGCCCGTGAGCTCACCCTCGCCGCGGGGCGCCTCTACCACGTCGTGCGCGTGCGCAACTTCCTGCGCGAGCGCGTGACGACGTCGATGTCGCTCGCGCTGGCGGCCGACTTCGCCGACATGTTCGAGGTGCGGGGAAGCCCCCGCCGAGGCGCCCGCGGGCATGTCCTCGCACCGCGGTTGACAGAGCGCGGTCTCACGCTTGCGTACATGGGCGAGGACGGGGCGTTCCGCGAGACGGTGATCGAATTCGCTCCCTCTCCCGACGACGTCCAAGCCGAGGCAGACAGCAGCGTCGCCCGCTGGGAGCTCGCGCTCGAGCCGGGCGCGGCCGTCGAGATCGTCGCGACCGCGGAGCCGGCGATCGGCGGCCGGCGGCGTCCGCGCCGGCGCGTCACGACTGCGATCGGAGAACTGCGCGAGGCGCAGACACGGTGGCGCTCTCGTTGCACGGCGATCGAGAGCGACGACCAGCGGCTCAACGAAGTGATCGCCCGCTCCGTGCAGGACCTGCGGGCGCTCGTGATGCCAGCGCCAGGTGGCCGCATCGTCGCGGCCGGCATCCCCTGGTATGTGGCCCCGTTCGGCAGGGACGCGCTGATGGCGGCCGGCGAGGCGCTGATCCTCAACCCCGACCTCGCCGGGGACGCACTGGCGGTGCTGGCCAAGCTGCAGGCGACCGGCGACGACGAATGGCGCGACGCCGAGCCGGGCAAGATCCTGCACGAGCTGCGCGTGGGGGAGCTCGCGGGCGCCGGCCTCATTCCCCACACGCCTTATTACGGCACCGCCGACGCCACCCCGCTCTTTCTGATGCGCGCGGCCGACCACTACGCGTGGACGGGCGAGCTCTCCGCCATGCGCGCCCTGCGGCCTGCGCTCGACGCCGCGCTGGAGTGGATCGACCGCTACGGCGACCGCGACGGCGACGGGTTCGTCGAGTACGAGCGCCGCTCGAGCGGCGGCCTGCGCAACCAGGGCTGGAAGGACTCCGAGGACGCGATCGTGCACGCCGACGGCACGCTCGCCGAGGGCCCGATCGCGCTCGTCGAGGTGCAGGGCTACGTCTACGCGGCCAAGCGAGCGATCGCCGAGGTGTACGAGGCGCTCGGGCACGCGGACGTGGCAGCGCGCCTGCGCGAGCAGGCGCAAACGCTGCGTGACGCTTTCAACGAGGCGTTCTGGAACGCACGGGAGGGGACGTACGCGCTCGCCCTCGACGGAGCCAAGCGCCAGGTCGCGAGCGTCACCTCCAACCCCGGCCACTGCCTGTACTGCGGGATCGCCGATCCCGCCAAAGCGAGCGCCGTGGCGGAGCGTCTGATGGCGGGCGACATGTTCTGCGGCTGGGGCGTGCGAACGCTCTCGAGCGAGTGCCCGGCGTACAACCCGATGAGCTACCACAACGGCTCGGTGTGGCCGCACGACAACGCGATCATCGCCGCCGGCCTGAAGCGCTACGGACACCACGAGGCGGCGCTGCGGATCGCCGACTGCCTGTTCGAGGTCGCCGCCGGCGCGGGCGACTCGCGGCTGCCAGAGCTCTACTGCGGCTTTGACCGCAGCGAACGTTCCACCGTGGTCGCCTACCCGGTCGCGTGCATCCCGCAGGCGTGGGCTGCCGCATCGCCGTTCCTGATCCTGCAGGCGCTGCTCGGCGTATCCGCAAACGCACCCGCGCGCTCGCTCACGATCGAGCGCCCGGCGCTGCCCGACCGGCTCGCCCACGTACGGCTGGCACGGCTCCGCGTCGGCGAGGCGAGCGTCACGCTCGACTTCCAACGCGAGGGTCAGGCGACCGGATTCACGCTCGCCGAGCAGACGGGCGAGCTGGACGTGACCATGGCAGCCGGGCGATGAGCGCCGCGCTGCCGGTGACGCACCTCGTGCGATCGCGACCGATCTGCTCCTCAGAGCGCGCTCGGGTAGGTCTCCGGGGGCTCGCCGAGCTCCCACGTGGGAGTGCGCTCGAGCGGCTCGACCGCGCGCGTTGAGTCGATGTGCACGAGCGCGTCGTACTGGCGCGCGACGCTCGCCCCGAACCAGTGGCTCTGGCGCTCTGTCTCCGGCCTGTAGATCACGCCGATCGCCCGCTCCAGGCGGGGCTCGTGCAGCGCACGGCCGCTTTCGCCGGCGGCCAGGGGACAGAGCAGGAAGGCGGGCACGTGCGTGGCGTGCAGGAGCGCCTCGCAGCTGTCGGGCAGCGCCCGGCGCACGCGCTTGCGCTCGGCCTCCGCGCCCCAGTCGGAGGCGGCTGTGACGGTGCCAGAGTAGGTCGTGAAGCCCACGCTCACCGCGTCGCGTCCGTGGCGCTCGCGCACGAGCTGGCCGATGTTGAGCTCGCCGCGGGCGCCCATCTCGGTCGCCCGCGCGTCGCCCACGTGCGAGTTGTGCGCCCACACCACCACACGGGCGCGGCCGCCGTGGCGGTCCAGATGCGCGAGCAGGTGGTCGAGCGTGTCCGCCATGTGGCGGTCGCGCTGGTTCCAGGAGCCGGCGCGGTCGCCGAACATCGTGCGGTAGTACTCCTCCGCGTTCGCCACGATCGCGGCGTTCTGCTCGGCGAAGAAGTATTCGTCCTCGGCCGCCATGCCGTCGCGCGCGAGGTACTCGCCGGCGCGGCGGCGCAGCTCCACGAGCTGCTCGATCACGTGGCGGCGGCAGGGCTCGTCGACGCCGAGCAGCACCGCCTGGCCGTAGCCGGCGGCCTCCCCGGCGTAGGGCTGCAGGCATTCGTAGCGCGCGCGTGCGCGGGCGGCCGCCTGCGGATCCTGCTCGTCGAGGTAGGCGATCACGGCCGCCATCGAGGCGCCCAGGCTGTACAGGTCGAGGCCGTAGAAGCCGGCCTTGCGGGCGGTGTGATGGCGGCGCTCGTTGAACGTGCGCAGCCACCCCACGAAGTCGAGCACGTCCGCGTTGCGCCACATCCACGTGGGGAAGCGCGCGAAGGCGCGCAGCGCCTCCTCGCCGTCGCGGTCCCGCCCCTGTCCGCGGACGTACCGGTTCACGCGGTGGGCATCCGGCCAGTCACCCTCGATCGCGACCGCCGTGAAGCCGAGCTCGGTGAGCAGCCGCCGGGTGATGCGCGCTCGCTCGCGGTAGAACTCGTGGGTGCCGTGGCTGGCCTCGCCCAGCAGCACGATCCTTGCGTCGCCGACGAGCGCCAGCAGCGCGTCGTAGTCGCGGCGGTCCCCGGTCAGCGGGTGCGCCTCCGTGCGCAATGCGGCGAGCACCTCGTGCTCGCCGAGCGGGAGGGTGAGGGTCTGCGCGCTCACGCCTCGCAGATGTCGGCGACGGTGGCGGCGGTGATCCGCACCACCTCACGCGGGTCGAGCAGCACCGAGTGGCGGTGGTCGCCCGCGGGGCAGAGGAGGCGCGGCTGGGCGGCGAGCGCGCTGTCGATCACCTCCGCCGCAGGCACCATCGGGCCGAACGGCGGCACGGCGCCGACCTCCAGGGAGGGGAAGTCGCGTGCGATCTCCTCCTCGGTCGCGAGCCGCAGATGCCGGCTCGCGCCGAGCAGCTCGCGCAGCTTGTGCAGGTCGAGGCGGTCGGCGGCGGTGATCGCGGCGATCACGTACGCGCTGCCGTCGTGGAGGACGATCGTCTTGGCCGTCTGCTCGGGGGAGCATCCGACGCTGTGGGCTTCGGCCGCGGCGCTCGTGACCGGCTCGTGCTCGACCAGCTCGTAGGCGATGTCGAGCCCCTCCAGGAATCCGACGATCGCCTCGACGTGGGTGCGCGTGACGGCGCCCGCTGTGCTCTCACTCGACATGACCATTCTCCTTACGTGCCTCGTCTCGCGGAGATCCGGCCGCGTCTCCCGCGATGTGGACGACGGGCACGTCCAGCTCGCTGCGCAGGCGCTCGAGCTCCCGGCGCTCCTGCCAGGTGAGGTGCTCCGGCGGGTGGGTCACGACGATCACCTCGTCGGCGCCGAAGTCGCGCAGCTCGTCCTCGATCGCGATCGTCGCGCTTGGGTCGCCGACCTCGCCGCGCGCCGCGATCCCCTGCTCGCGCGCCCATTGCAGGGAGCGCTCGAGCCGCACGCGAGCGTCCTGCAGCTCGCGGTCGATGTCCGACACGCCCTGGTGGACGCGTGAGGCGAGCACCGGAGCAAGGACGTCGAGCGCGACGCGCCCGCCGGCCTCTCCGAGAATCCGCTCGCGCAGCTCCCGCCCGAACAGCGCCTCGTTTGCGACCACCAGCACGTGGCGCTCGCCGGGCGCTGCGCCGTGAGGGTGCTCGCCGTGCGCGGCGCTGCGCAGGGGCTCGGGGCGGTCCGGGTCGGCCGCTCGCAGGTAGGCGACCACGGCGAGGATGAGGAAGAACGCGAAGACGGCGACACCGGCGAGCGTCTCGGTCAGCCATCCGATCAGAACCGCCACGCCGACCACGAGCGCAGCCGCGATCGCCAGCCGGAATGCCTCTGACTCTGATCTGATCGGCGTGCGCATCGTGCCCACCACGCTACGCTCCGCCGCTAGCCGCGTCATTGGGGGAAACCACGGGTCTGACCGCGGGCTTTCACGCCTTTGGCCGACCTTGCCGACCTGGAAAGACCGACCTGGCCGACCTGGAAAGAAAGAGAGAGCGTGAGCGCCGTTTCGGCAACGCGGCTCCTGACCGCTGGCCGGTTTGGCGGTCGTTCCTCGTCGGAACACTCACGCTCTCTTGAGAACCATCCTGACGAGTCGCCGGGCGGCCGTCTTCGGGGAGAACCCCGCAACCGCGCTGCGGGTTAACCACATCGGCGCCACTGCTAGCTTCACCGGCGATGACCCTCGTCAGGCTATGTCCGTGAGCGCACGGGAGCAGCTGCGACTCCCCGCGGAGAGCCTGCGTCGCCGCTGTGATCCGGAGACGCTCGCCTTCGAGACGACGGCGGAGGTCGAGCCCTCAGACGGCGCGGCCGGCCAGCAGCGGGCACTGCGCGCGATCGACTTCGCGGTACAGGTGTCGCAGCTCGGCTACAACGTGTTTGCCACCGGACCGGCGGGGACCGGCAAGCGCGAGACGATCGAGACGCGGCTGCGCGAGCACGCGAGCGCCCAGCCGGCGCCCGAGGACGTCGTGTTCCTGTTCAACTTCGCGGAGCCGGGCAGGCCGTTGTGCGTGACGCTCGCGCCCGGCCAGGGCCGGCGGCTGGCGCGGACGATGGCGGCCTTCGTCACTCAGGCGGCCAGGGAGATACCCAACGCCTTCGAGAGCGAGAGCTATCGCCGGCGACGCTCGGAGGTGACCGAGCCGTTCGAGCACGAACGCGAGGAGATCCTCGAGCAGGTGCGCTCGTTCGCGCGCTCGCGCGGGCTGGACCTCGAGGTCACGCCGGCCGGCGTGGTGTCGATACCGCTCGTGCACGGCCGTCCGGTGACGCCGCACGACTTCCAGCAATTGCCGGAGGAGACCCGAAGGCAGCTGAACGCCGCCGGCCGCGAGGTCGAGCAGCGCATGAACAGCGTCGTGCCCGCGCTTCGGGAGATCGAGTCGCGCACGCGCGAGCACGTGCGCGCACTCGACCGCGAAGTGGTGCTGTTCGCGGTCGGGCATCTGATCGACGAGGTCAAGCGCGGGCACGCAGACTCGCAGACGCTCGGCTCGTGGCTGGAGCTCGCGCGCGAGGACGTGGTCGAGAACTACGGTGGCTTCCTGGCGGACGCCGAGCCGGCGCAGATGGAGATGCCGATGCGCGCGATGCTGGGGCGCGGCATGGAGGCGTTTCGCGCGCGCTACGAAGTCAACGCGTTCGTCGCCAGCGAGCAGGACGGCGCACCGGTGATCGTGGAGCGCAACCCCACATTCTCGCGATTGTTCGGGCGTATCGAGTACGAGACGACACTTGGCGCGGTGGTCACCGACCACCGCCATATCAAGCCCGGCTCGATCCACGCCGCCAGCGGCGGCTACATGATCCTGCGCGCCGAGGACGCGCTGCGCCAGCCGTTCGTGTGGGAAAGGCTCAAGGAGATCCTGCGCACCGGCCGAGCGCGAGTCGAGAACCTCGGCGAGCAGTTCACGCTCTTCCCGACGGCGACGCTCACGCCCGATCCGGTGCCGGTCGACGTCAAGATCGTCCTCACCGGCTCGGTCGAGCTGTACGAGCTGATGCACGCGCTCGACGAGGACGTCGCCGAG
>JASHYF010000070.1 GCA_030043235.1 Solirubrobacteraceae bacterium
GAGCGCGGCCGCGTCGCGTGCGCCGCAGATCGCGGGAAGCTCTCGCGCCGCCGCCGAGTCCGCGCGTGCGCCGCGCGCCGAGCGCCCCGACAGGCGCTCGAGCTCCGCATCGGACTGCAGCGCACGCACTGCCTGCGCGCACAACGCGGGCGCCTGCCGGGCGAGATCCTCCAGCGGGACCTCGCCGATCTCATCCGCGGGGCGCGCGAGGATCAGCGCTATCGCCCAGCGCCGCGCGAGCTCGTCGCTGCGCGTGAGCAACGTCTCCACGGGCAGCTCTGCGATCGCGCGCGGAGGCTGATGCGTGCGCGGGGGGTCGACCATGGTTGTTGGATAGCAGCATGCGGGGACGTCATGCCTCCCGGGCCTGGCGGCCACGCGCGGAGATAGCCTGCGTGACAGGTGAACCTCCTGACACGGAACCGAGCCCGCCGCGCGCGAGCCGTGATCGCCGACCTCGAAAGCTCCACCGCGGTCGACCTCGGCAGCGGCGCGGTGCGCTCGACGCAGACGGCCGACCTGGTGATCGACGAGGCGTCGCTGGAGGAGATGTGGACGCCGATGCACCTCGAGCGGCTGGCGCGCACGTACTGGCGGTTTCTCACACGCGTGACGCTCGGCCTGGTGCGCGTGGTGTACAGCGAGCGAGAGCGCTCGGTGGTGCTGCTCGCGAGCCCGCTGAGACTGCTCACCTTCCAGGCCCCCGAATACGAGATGGACTCCGTTCGCGGCCTCGTGCGCTGGCGCATAGCACGCGGCGTGCTGGTCTCGCGCCGTGGGCGCGACCGCCTCGGCTACCTGCAGATCGAAGTCCGCAGGAGCCCGGGCGTCGACGAGCGGCACGCGCGCCTGCACGTGGAGGTGGAGGTAGCGAACTTCCACCCGTCGATAGCCACCAGGCTCGGCCGCTGGCTGTATGACGCGACCCAGTCGCGCATCCACGTGATCATCACCTACGGCTTTCTGCGCTCGCTCAGGCGGCTCGATCTGGCCCCGTCGCGGGTGGGCCGTTTCGAAGCTTCCGAGTGATCGGCCGCCGGCCGGGACGGGTGACGGTCTGCTCGCGCACGTCACGATCGCGGTGTCCGCGCCCCTGGTGCGCACGTCACGATCGCGGTGTCCGCGTCCCTGGTATAGGGTTCGTTGCCGGCGCCGGGTCTCGTCTCCGGCGTCGCCAGCGCACGTCTTGAGCGACACGCCCACGGACCGGCTGCCACAACCGGCTGCGGGGCGAGGGCGAGAGATCGTCTGCCGAGAACAACCTTGCATCCAGATCCAGACCACTCCCAGCAGCTGCCCGACCGCAACCTCGCGCTGGAGCTCGTGCGCGTGACCGAGGCCGCTGCCCTGGCGACCGCGCCGCTGGTCGGCAGCGGCGAGAAGGAGGCGGCCGACCAGGCGGCCGTCGACGGCATGCGCTACATGCTGCAGTCGATCCAGATGGACGGCGTGGTGGTGATCGGCGAGGGCGAGAAGGACGAGGCGCCGATGCTCTACAACGGCGAGCACATCGGCGACGGCTCCCCGCCGGAGGTCGACATCGCGGTCGACCCGCTCGAGGGCACCACCCTGGCGGCGCACGGCATGCCCAGCGCGCTGGCGGTGATCGCGCTGTCGGCCCGCGGCACCATGTTCGACCCCGGGCCGTGCGTGTACATGGAGAAGATGGCCGGCGCACCGCCGATCGCCGACCTGCTCGACCTCGACCGGCCGCTCGGGGAGACCGTCAAGCTGATCGCCGAGCGCAAGGGCCACCCGGTCAGCGACGTGATGGTGGTCGTGCTCGACCGCCCCCGCCACGAGCAGGGCATCGCGGCGATCCGCGCCGCCGGCGCGAGGGTGCGCCTGATTCCCCACGGCGACGTCTCGGCCACGCTGCTCGCCGTCACCGAGCGCTCGCCGGTGGACCTGCTGTGGGGGATCGGCGGCACGCCCGAGGGGGTCATCTCCGCCGCCGCCGTCAAGTGCCTCGGCGGCCAGCTGCTCGGGCGGCTGTGGCCGCGCGACGACGCCGAGCGAACCGCCGCCCGCGAGGCCGGCTACGAGCTCGAGCGGGTGCTCGACCGCGACGACCTGGTGGCCGGCAACGACGTCTTCTTCTCGGCCACCGGCGTCACCGACGGGGACGTGCTGCAGGGCGTGCGCTACCCGAGCGCCGGCGGGGCCACCACCGAGTCGCTCGTCACCCGCTCGCGCTCCGGGACGATCAGGCGCATCATGGCCACCCACGACCGCGCCAAGCTGCGGGCGATCGGCGGCGAGCGCTACTAGCCGCGCGCTCGAGGCGAGCGCGCGCGAGTCACAGCGGCGTCAGGCCAAGGTCATTGGGCGTCCCGCCTCGCAACACCGCGACCAGGTGATCGACGTCCTCGAAGGCCGCCTCGCGCAGCGTTTCGCTGATGCGCACGTTGGCCCGCTGGTCGCTCTCGGTTCGAAACCACGCGCGCCGGCCGCCGGCGCCGTGGTGGTAGATCACATCGCCGTAGATGCCGCCCATCAGGAAGTGAAAGTTGACCTGGTTGCTGCGCCTCAGCGGCGCGATCTCACGGCCGGCGTTGATGAGCTCGTACGTGATCTTCTGGCCGACGTCCTGCGTGTAGTCCACGATCTGCGTGTAGTTTTCACCGGGCGTCTTCTGCACGTCCTTGAACGACGCGCCGAGCGCCAGCAGCTCGTCTCTGCGCACGCACAGGCCGCTCACGTGCACGAACGGATGCAGCTCGGGCGCCATCTCGTCTCTGTACACGCCCGACACCGCCGCGCCCCGCTCACAGGCGCAGACCAGCACCTCGAGCCAGTCCTCGCGCACGGGAAACGAGTCGTTGTCGAGCGTGATCACGTAGTCGAAGTCTGTTGGCACCTTCTTCGTGAGGTAGTCCAGCGCGTTCGGGTGTCGCCGCTCGAGCAGGCGAGCGCCGTAGGGCCCGCTCAGGCGATGTGCGAGCCGCCCCACGGGCGCGACCCAGCCCGGTGGCCACACGTGCACATGCTCGAACTTTTCCATCAATTCCCGGTGCAGCTTGAAGTGTGAGTTGTCGAACACGAACACCTCGTAGTCCCAGCCGCGCGAATTGCGCGCGACCTGGCGCAGGCACAGCTCGATCCACGGGTAGCGCGCCGCGTCGGCCTCCCGCTGGGGCCCGCGCCGGCCTTTGCGCGAAAAGCCGTTCACGACGAGTATCGCCAGCCGCGGCCGGCGGCCCGCTGCGTCTGCGCCGGTGGACATCAAGCGCGCGGATGCTGGTCGCCGGCGCCGGTCGTGCTGTGCTCGCCGAGCAGCTGCGGCGCTGCGGAGACGATCACTGCGCCCGCGGGAACGTCCCGGCTGACCACGGTGCCGGCACCCACGCGCGCGCCGCGCCCGATGCGCACGGTGGCCCCGCGTGGAGCGATAATGACCGCGTTGGCGCCGATCTTGACGTCGTCCTCGATGAGGATCCGCGACCGCGTGCGCGGCCGCGAGCCGTCGCGGTCTCGCCCGCGCGAGCCGTTGCTGGCCGAGTCGTCCTCGCCCGGAGCATGCTCGCGCGAGTCGCCGTCCCGCCTGCGGCGGGGCTCGACGCGGCCCGCCGCGAGCGTGACGTTCTGCCAGATCGTCACCCTCCGGCCGATCTCGACGTTGCGGTTGATCACGATGCCGAGGCTGTTGTGCGCGAGGAAGATGTCCGGGCTGACAGACGCTCCCGGAGCGAGCGAGTTGTGGTAGAGGAACCCGTTCACCTGCTTGAGCGAGAACGCGAGCGCCCAGTGGCCCCGCCGGTGCAATGCGATCGAGGCCAGCCACAGCCTTTCGGGGCTGAGGACCCACAGCTTGCGCAGCTTGCGCTTGAGCTGCCGCAGCTTCACGTTGTTCATCTCGCGCGGTCCTTCGAGGGGATTGCCCGCTCGCCCGCTCGCGCGATAGACCGGCGGGCGCTCGCGTCGCCGTCCGGCGCGCCGATCCGTGGCCGTCCCATGCTCCCATCGTATCCGCCCACAGCCCGCGCGTACCGCGGCCGCGAGCGGCTTTCGGCGGGTCAGCCACGGGCGGGATGCGACGCGGCCGGCGCGGCGGGCCGCGACGCCAACGTGCGTCGCTGGCACTACGATCCTCGCGTGAGCGGCCGGAGCGCCGTACGCGCTCGGACACCGAGGATCAAGGAGACGAGGTGACGCAGATCGGTTTCGTCGGGCTGGGCAAGATGGGCGGGAACATGGTGCACCGCATCCGCCGCGACTCAGACCATGAGGTCGTCGCCTTCGACTTCGACGCCAAGGCCGTGAAGAAGGCGGTCAAGAAGGGAGCGACGGGCGCGGGCTCGCTGAAGGAGCTGGTCGAGCAGCTCGGCCCGCCGCGCATGGTGTGGATCATGGTCCCCGCGGGCGACCCCACGCAGGAGACGGTGGACAAGCTCGCCAAGCTGCTCGAGCGCGGCGACGTGATCGTCGACGGCGGCAACTCGCGCTGGACGGACGACAAGCGCCGCTCGGCCGAACTGAAGAGACGCGGCATCGAATACGTCGACGTGGGCACCTCCGGCGGCGTGTGGGGCCTGGAGGTCGGCTACTGCATGATGGTGGGCGGGCCGCCGAAGGCGGTCAAGCGCCTCGCGCCGATCCTCGACGTGCTCGCTCCCGAGACCAGCGAGCAGAGCAGCGACGCGATCGGGCCGCGCGGCTGGCTGCACTTCGGCCCGGCGGGCGCGGGTCACTACGTGAAGATGGTCCACAACGGCGTGGAGTACGGCCTGATGCAGGCGTATGCGGAGGGCTTTGAAGTGTTCGACAAGTGCGAGTACGAGCTCGACAAGGCCAAGATCGCGCACCTGTGGGGTCAGGGCTCGGTGGTGCGCTCGTGGCTGTGCGAGCTGGCCGCGCGCGCGTTCGAGCTCGACGGCAACTCGCTCGAGGCGATCGAGGGCTACACCGAGGACTCCGGCGAGGGGCGCTGGACGATCGCCGATGCGACCGCGCACGACGTGCCCACTCCGGTGATCACGGCATCGCTCTACGCGCGCATGCGCTCGCGCGGCGACGGCGAGTTCGCCGATCGCGTGCTGGCGGCGCTGCGCAACCAGTTCGGCGGCCACGCGGTGAAGGCGGCGGCGAAGAAGTGATGGCTGCAGCGGCGAGCACCGACACCGAGAACCCGCTGACGGCGGGCCTCGAGCGCCTGCCGGTCGCGCCGACCACGCTCGTCATCTTCGGCGCCACCGGAGACCTCGCCAAGCGCAAACTGCTGCCGGCGCTGTACAACCTCGCCCACGAGGGCGCGCTGCCCGAGCGCTTCCACCTGATCGGCGTCTCGCGCAAAGGGAAAGAGCACGAAGACTTCCGCGCCGAGTGCGAGGAGGCGATTCGCCGCTTCTCGCGGCGCAAGCCCGATGACAGCGTGCTGGCGAGCCTGCTGGAGACGGTCAAGTACATCGCCGGGACGTTCGACGACGACGCCGTGTACGCCGCGCTGGGCCAGGAGCTGGACGGGTTCGAGAAGGAGGCGGGCGAACCGCTCAACCGCGCCTTCTACCTGTCCACCGCGCCGCAGTTCTTCCCGGTGATCGTCGACGCGCTCGGCGGCAACCAGCTCGATCACCACGAGGACGCACAGGTGCGCGTGATCATCGAGAAGCCGTTCGGGACGACGCTCGAGGAGGCGCGCGAGCTCAACCGGCGGGTGCTCGCGACCTTCGACGAGACCCAGGTGTTCCGCATCGACCACTACCTGGGCAAGGAGACGGTGCAGAACATGATGGCGTTTCGCTTCGCCAACGGCATGTTCGAGCCGCTGTGGAACCGCAACTACATCGACAGCGTGCAGATCACGGCCGCCGAGGAAATCGGCATCGGCTCGCGCGCCGACTACTACGACGCGGCGGGCGCGCTGCGCGACCTGATCCAGAACCACATGCTGCAGCTCCTGTGCCACGTGGCGATGGAGCCGCCGGTGAGCTTCACCGCGGAAGGGGTCCGCAACGAGAAGGTCAAGGTGCTGCAGGCGATACCGCAGCTGAGCGCCGCGGACATCCCGGGCATGGCCGTGCGCGCCCAGTACGGGCCTGGCCACGCGGGCGGCGAGGACGTGCCCGGCTACCTGGAAGAGGAGGGCGTGCCGGAGGGCTCGATCACGGAGACCTACGCGGCGCTGCGCCTGGAAGTGGACAACTGGCGCTGGGCGGGCGTGCCGTTCTACCTGCGCACCGGCAAGCGCCTGGCGCGCAAGGTCACGGAGATCGCGGTCACGCTCAAGCCGGTGCCGCACCTGGCGTTCAGCCAGCACGGCTCGCTGGGCGTGCAGCCCAACCAGCTGGTGCTCACACTGCAGCCCAACGAGGGCGTGTCGCTGCGCCTCGGCGCCAAGATCCCGGGCACGCGCATGATCATCCGGCCGGTGAACATGGAGTTCCTGTACGGGACCGCCTTCCTGTCGCAGTCCCCGGAGGCATACGAGCGGCTGATCACCGACGCGATGCGCGGCGACGCGACGCTGTTCACGCGCAACGACGAGGTCGAGGCGCAGTGGCGCATCTGCGACCCGATCGTCAAATACTGGGCATCCGATTTGGATCCCACCCACCCCCCTGCCCACCCCGGTCCCCCAGACCCAGGTCCCACCCACCCGGTGCTTCCAAAATACGAGGCGGGCTCGCAGGGGCCGCGGGAGGCCGAGGGCCTGCTGCGCGAGGGCGACCGCTGGCGCGCGATCTGATGCTCACGCGCGAGGCGCACGCACCCGTGCACGAGCGGCGCCCCCGCAACGGCGTGAGCGAGGCGAGCGGCGCGAGCGACGTGCCATGGTGAGCACGAGCGAGGCCGTCTGGAGCGAAGAGGGCACCACGCCGGACGCGATCGAAGCGGCGCTGCGCGACCTGCTCGTCCAGCGCCACGCGGAAAACGGCAACTTCGTGCCGGCGCGCGTGCTGAACATGATCGCGTTCGTCGACCGCGCGTGGAGCGGCGAGATCGCCAATCGCCTGCGCCACGTTGGGCGCTACCACGCCTCGCGCCTGCTGGTGCTCTCCTACGAGCCGCGGCGGGAGCGGCTGGACGCGCGCGTGACGATCGCCGCGGAAGGCGAACCCGCGCCGGGAGAGCTGGCGTTGCTGCGCGAGTCTGTGGTCGTGGAGATCGGCGACCGGCACCTCGACGACCTGCTGACGATCGCCGACCCGCTGGTGGTGACAGACCTGCTGACGCTGCTGTGGTCCCCGCACGGTCACTACGAGATCGTTCGCGAGCTGCTGGCGATGTCGCAGGCGATC
>JASHYF010000071.1 GCA_030043235.1 Solirubrobacteraceae bacterium
CAGGTAGCGCTCGAGGTACACGGTGGGGTCGGAGAAGAACTTCTCGCCTTCGCGGCTCGCGCCCTCGAAGGCGCCCTCGAGCTCCTCCTCGGAGAGCGCCACGCGAAAGCCCTTGCCGCCCCCGCCGCCGGCGGCCTTCACGGCGACGGGGAAGCCGACCTCCCGGTTGACGATGCGCAGAGCGTCCGCGACCGTGTGCACCGGCTCGGTCGTGCCCGGCACGATCGGCACGCCCGCCGCCTTCATCAGCTCGCGCGCGCGCGTCTTCGAGCCCATCGCCTCGATCGCGCTGGCGGGCGGCCCGATGAACACGATGCCCGCCTGCTCGCACGCCGCCGCGAACGGGGCGTTCTCCGCCAGGAAGCCGTAGCCCGGGTGGATCGCCTCGGCGCCCGAGCGGGCGGCCGCGCCGAGGATCTTCTGGACGTTCAGGTAGTTGTGCGACGCGGGGCCGTCGCCGAGGTTGTACGCCTCGCCGGCGCGCCCCACGTGCGGCGCATCGCGGTCGAGCTCGCTGTAGATCGCGACGCTCGCCACGCCCAGCTCGTCGAGCGCGCGCGCGATGCGGACGGCGATCTCGCCGCGGTTGGCGATGAGGACCTTGTTGAACACCGGACGGGAAAGGATATTTAAGAGGCGGCCCCGGAGGGCCGCCCAGCGGGGTCGCGCGGTGGCGTCACCTCGCGCCGGGCACTCACCGCGCGAGCGTCACTTGATCGTGAAGCTCTTGTCCCCCGCTGGCCCGTTGCCGGCGGCGTCGTGCGCGACGGCCTGCAGGCGGTAGGCGCCGGGCGTGAGCTTCTTGCCGTGCAGCCGGCCGCTGAAGCGCAGGCTGTTGGCGCCCACATCATCGACGTGCACGAAGCTGCCGCGCGCCGTCAGGATCGTGCAGCGCTTGCCGTGGACGTTGGCCTTTGATGGCTTCTTGCAGGACTTGCCCTGCCTGCGCCCGCTCGATACCGCCAGCACGGTGAACGTGGTGGTGGCGACCTGGCTGTCGTGGTAGCTGACCGTCGCACCATACTTGCGCTTGGCCTTGGAGATCGTCGCGCCCGACGGCGCCGCGTAGAACGCGTCTGGCGAGATCGTCAGCCCCGTGATCACGCCCGCCTGCGGCTTGGGCGCGCTCGGATGGGTTTCTTCCGTGGGCGGCGGCGGGCAGGGCGTGCCCCGCCCGGGCAGCTCGAGCGCCCCCTTGTCCTGCAGCGTCACGCAGTCCACGCCTTCCGAGCGCGGGTTGCCCACCAGGTCGGTGCTCGAGGGCGTCAGCCCGAACGGCAGCGTGATCGCGCCCGAGGGCACGCTGTCGATGTCCGCGGAGGCGGGGTTCAGCTCGTAGTTGCTGCCCGGCGCCTGGAACAGCGCCGTCAGCGGGTTGGTTTCGTCGTTGCCGCTCGCGCCGCTCGCGCACGCGATCGAGCCTTCGGTCGCGCTCGCCGCCTGCGTCTGGCTGGGCACGTCCGAGTTGGAGCACGTGACGCTCGCCGTGTCGCCCGCCGCGCCCACGAGCGCGCTCTGTCTCTCGAGCACGATCGAGCCCTCGACGTTCACGTCGGCGGCGCTGTGCTTGCTCCCGGCCGACTCGACGACGATGCCGTACACGGGCGGTGCGTCGCGAGCTCCCAGCACGCCCGCGTCGATCGTCGAGGCGGCGACCGTGAGCGTACGCGTCTTGCCGGCTTCCTGAATGAGCAGCGCGCCGCTGTCGCCGCCCAGCAGCTCCGAGGAGTCCAGCGTGGCGTTCGCGTTCCCCAGCAGCAGCGCAGCCGGTTCGGCTTTGGTGGCCGCCTGCAGGACGCTGCGCTGCACGAACAGCCCCGCGCCTTCGCCGAGCGACTCATCCAGCACGGCCGGGCTCTTGCTCGTCGCAGACGCGACCAGCCTGCTGTCGCGCAGCGTCAGTTCGCTGTCCTCGTCGAACAGGGCGGGCCCCTGCCAGGCGCCGCCGACTTCCACGTCCTCGAACACGCCGTTGCCGAAGACGGTCTCGATCGCCGCACCCGTGCTTTTCGCGCCCGTCATCTCGATGTGCACGTCGTCGAGCGACATGGAGGATAGCCCGAGCTCGATCGTCGCCTTGTTTTCTTCGCTGCCCTGGGTCACCGTGACGTCGCTCGCCGACACCGGACCCCACTCCGTCGCGATGCCCGGCCCTGCGGTGTTGCCCAGGGTGAACGTGGTGTTCGCGAGCGACAGATGCGCGAAGTCGTCCTCGATGCCGATGCCGGTCGAGCCGTTTTCGAGCGTCACGGACACCCCTTCGACAGCCGCCGGCGCGAATCCAAGCGCTATCGCCGCGCCCGTCGTCCCTTTCGCGAGCGTCACCGAGCCGCCGCGCATCGTGAACGATCCGCCGAATTCGCTCGACTCGACGCCGTGGCCGGGGCCGGCGTTGCGCATGTCCACCGCAACGTCGTCGAGCGTCGTTTCGCCGACCGCTGCGATCCCGGCGCCCGTGTCTTCGGAAGCTTCGTTCACGACGCTCACGTCGGAGAGCGTCGCCGAGTTGCCGGGGGCGGCGAGCTGGACGGTGGGTTTTTCTTCGGATTTCGCCGGGCCCTCGATCTCCGTGCCGCCGGCGCCGCTGCCGGCGCCTTCGATCGCGATGCCGTCGTCGGCCGGGCCGGTCGCTTCCACGCGTTCCTGGTAGGTGCCCGCGGCCACGTGGATCGTCGCCGTGCCCGGGACCAATTCGGAATCGGCGATCGCCGCGTCGATCGTCTTGCACGGCGCGCTCGTGCTCGTGCACGGGTTGGCGTCGCTTCCGGTCGTCCCGTTGACGTAGAAGGTCGATGCCGACGCGGCGCTCGCTCCGATCGCCATCGCCGCTGCCGCTCCCGCGAGCGTCGCGCTCACACGTCGCCTTCCGAACATCGCGCTGTCTCCTTGATCGCCGCCGGCTGCCGGCCAGCCGGCCTCGCTGAAGACTATGCGAAGGCGCGGAGCTCAGGGCGCGCCGGCGGAGGCGTGCACACGGCGCGCGGAGGCTCGAGGCACGCCAGCGGGCGACGCGCAGGCGCGGGCGCGCCGGCTCAGGCCGCGCTCGCCGCGATCATGCCCGCGCCGACCGTGCCGTTGCTCGACTCGTCGATCAGGATGAAGCTGCCTGTGCGGCGGTTGGCCGTGTAGGTGTCGAAGGCAAGCGGCGCCCTCGTGCGCAGGCGCACGCGGGCGATGTCGTTGAGCTCGAGCTGCTCCGGCGGCACGATGCGCTCCAGCGTGTGTACGTCCACCACGTCCTCGATGCGATCCACGATCGCGGTGGCCGTGCGCGCGGTGTGCTTGAGCACGTAGCGCGAGCCGGGGCGCAGCGGCTGCTCGGCCATCCAGCACACGTCCGCCAGCAGCTCTCGCCCCAGCGCGGGGGGCTCGTGCGGATGGCAGATGAGCTCGCCCCGGGAGACGTCCAGCTCGTCCTCCAGGCGCAGCGTCAGCGACATCGGCGCCATCGCCTCCTCCAGCTGGCCGTCGTAGGTGTCGATGCCCGCGATGCGCGTGCGCGCCCCCGAGGGGAGCACCGCCACCTCGTCGCCCACGCGCAGCGCGCCGCTCGCCAGCTGGCCCGCGTAGCCGCGATAGTCCCCGGCGCCGGTCCAGCCGTGCTCGGCGGCGGCCCCCGCGCCGGCGTCGCCGCCCGCGTCTACCTGTGTCCACGGGGGTGCGCTGCCTGCGCCGGCGGCCGCGCGGGCTCCCGGCCGCACGACCCACTGCACGGGGAAGCGTGCGGGCTTCTCGTGTGGGTGGTCGTACGCCACTTCCACCTCCTCCAGCAGCTCCAGCAGCGGCGGGCCGTCATACCACGGCATCGCCGCCGAGCGCTCGACCACGTTGTCGCCGTTCAGCGCCGAGATCGGCATGTATTTGATTTCGTACTGATGGCCCGCCCTGCGCCCGCCGCGGCGCAGGATCGGCGCAAAGGCCTCGAACTCCGCCGCGACCTCTTCGAAGCGCGCCTGGGAGTGCTCCACGAGGTCCATCTTGTTGACCGCCACCACGAGCTTCGGGATGCTCAGCAGCGCGCTGATGAACGCGTGGCGCTTTGACTGCTCGAGCACGCCCTTGCGCGCGTCCAGCAGCACCACCGCCACGTCCGCGGTGGACGCGCCGGTGACCATGTTGCGCGTGTACTGGCGGTGGCCGGGACAGTCGGCGATGATGAAGCGCCGCCGCGCGGTGGCGAAGTAGCGGTAGGCAACGTCGATCGTGATGCCCTGCTCGCGCTCCGCGCGCAGGCCGTCCGTGAGCAGCGCCAAATCGAGCGTGCCCTCGCCGCCGCGGCGCGCGCTCGCCTGCACCACGTGGGCGAGCTGGTCTTCGAAGATCTGCTTGGAGTCGAACAGCAGCCGGCCGATCAGCGTGCTCTTGCCGTCATCCACCGAGCCGGCGGTAGTGAAACGCAGCAGATCGAGGGTCACGGCGCTAGAAGTAGCCGGCCTTCTTGCGGTCCTCCATCGCCGCCTCCGACACGCGGTCGTCCGCGCGTGTCTCGCCGCGCTCGGTGATGCGCGTGGCGGCGATCTCCAGCACGACCTCCTCGAGCGTCGCCGCCGTCGAGCGCACGCCGCCCGTGCAGCTCATGTCGCCGACCGTGCGGTAGCGCACCGTCGCCATGAAGATCTCCTCGCCGTCGATCAGCTCGGTGCCCTCCCGCCACGCGTACAGCATGCCGTCGCGGCTGAACACCTGGCGCTCGTGCGCGAAGTAGATCGACGGCACCTCCAGGTGCTCCTGGTCGATGTACTCCCACACGTCCAGCTCCGTCCAGTTGGACAGCGGGAACACGCGCACGTGCTCGCCCTTCTTGATGCGCCCGTTGTACAGGTTCCACAGCTCCGGGCGCTGGTTCTTCGGGTCCCACTGGCCGAAGTCGTCGCGGAAGGAGAACACGCGCTCCTTCGCCCGCGCGCGCTCCTCGTCACGGCGCGCGCCGCCGAACGCCGCGTCGAAGCCGTGCTCGTTGATTGCATCCAGCAGCGTCACCGTCTGCAGCTGGTTGCGCGACGCGCGTGGCCCCTTCTCCTCGACCACGCGACCCTTGTCGATCGACTCCTGCACGCTCGCCACGATCAGCCGCTCGCCCAGCTCCGCCACGCGGCGGTCGCGGTACTCGATCACCTCCGGGAAGTTGTGCCCCGTGTCCACGTGCATCAGCGGGAAGGGGAACGGCGCCGGGCGAAACGCCTTCTCCGCCAAGCGCAGCAGCACGATCGAGTCCTTGCCGCCGCTGAACAGCAGCACCGGGCGCTCGAATTCCGCCGCCACCTCGCGCATCACGTGGATCGCCTCGGACTCCAGGGCGCGCAGGTGGCTGAGCTGTGGGCGCGTGGCCACGCTCACCTCACGCACCTCCATGGGGGCTGAGGGCCGGCATCGCCGCCGAAGGCGGTGGTGGGGCAATCGATCGAGTACCCGCCCGCCGCGCGTGGCGTGCTGGCCGAAACGGGGATGCGAGCGTAGCGAGTGTCTCCCGGCTTCGGTACGCGAGCCGGCACCGACGGCGAAGCCGTTGGTGAGGACGCAGATCCGACGCCGCCATCAGTCCACATGGAGGCCGCACTCTTCCTTCCCGGTGCCAGCCCAGCGGCCCTCGCGCCCGTGGCCCGGCTGGGTGCACGGGGCGCAGCCGATCGACTCGTAGCCCCGGTCGTGCAGCGGGTTGTACGGAAGGTCGCGCTCGTGGATGCGCCGCCACAGGTCCTTGTCGGTCCAGTGCGCCAGCGGGTTGTACTTCCACAGGTTGCGCTTGTGGTCGCGTTCGATCAGCTCCGTGTTCGCGCGCGTCGGGCCCTGCTCGCGGCGGATGCCCGTGATCCAGCCCTCCGCGCCCTCGAGCGCGCTCTCCAGCGCCGCCACCTTGGCGGCGGAGCAGCAGTGCTCGGGACCGCTCCAGGGCCCACCCGCCCCACCCGCCCGCTCTGGATCATTGCTCGCATCCTGCACCTCGATCTGTACGCCGAAGCGCTCCTCGAACGCGCGCCACGTCTGCAGCGTCTCTGCGAAGAGCACGCCGGTGTCGATCGTCACGATGCGCACCGCCTTGCCGGGGGGGGTGGGGGTCATTTCTTCGTTGAGGCGCAGCAGCTCGTCGACCAGCACCGACTCCTCCTTCTGGAAGGAGCATAGGAGCACGGCGCGAGCGCCGTGACGCGCGGCCTCGCGCAGCGTGTGCGTGAGGCTGAGGCTCGGGTCGAAGTTGGTGGTCACCGGCTCGATGGGGGTCTTCAGTGGCTGCATGTGTTGTCGTCGTCTCGCTTCCGCATCGGCTTGAGCTCTGTATCGCTTCCCGCTGTAGCGCGGCTTCCCGCTATACCGCGCACTCGCCCTCGCCCCGCTGCACTTCGAAGGGCGCGTTCCTGTTCCAGTCGATGAACTGGTTCATCGTCTCCAGGGAGAAGTCCACGGGCATCGACAGGTCCTTCACCAGGCTCTCCAGCTCGCCGGTGCCCACGCGCTCGGTGAACGCGCCCCACGGCTCGCCGTCCTCGCGGTTGGCCTCGTAGTGGCGCACCCAGCGCTCGATCGCCTCCGGCACGCGCTTGGCGGGCAGGCGCAGCTTCAGCCGCTGTCCGAACGCCACCGGTGCGCCTTCGTAGACGCCGCCGACGTGGGGGATGTACGCGGGGATCTGGTGCTCGCCGACTTTGATCGACGCGCC
>JASHYF010000072.1 GCA_030043235.1 Solirubrobacteraceae bacterium
GCGCGAGTGGGTTCGGCGGCGCGAGTGGGTTCGGTGGCGTGGGCGGTTTCGGCGGCGCGGGCCGGACGGGCGAAACCCGCATCGGCGCGAAAATCGCGATGGCGGCGGTCGCGCAGGCGTGCAGGGCTGCGACGCCGCCGTCCGGCGAAGCGGGCGCGAACGAAGCCGCGGGCTCCTCCGAAGCCCCGGGCAGCCTCGGTGGCGCCACCACGGGCACCCTCTATGACTGCGCCGGCCGCGCGGCGGAGTTGGCGAGCGTGGGCGCGCAACAATCACGCTCGTGAGGATCCAGGTCGTAGAGGATGACCGCGCGGTGCGCGACGCGCTGCGACGGACGCTGACGCTGGCGGGCTACGAGGTGCAGATGGCCGAGGACGGCGAGACGGCGGTTGAGCAGCTCGTGCAGGCGGAGCCGGATGCGGTGGTCCTGGACGTGGGATTGCCGGGAATCGACGGCCTCGAGGTGTGCCGGCGCGTGCGGCGCATGGGCAGCCGCGTGCCGATCCTGATCCTGACGGCGCGCGACGCGGTGTCGGACCGCATCGACGGCCTCGACGTGGGCGCGGACGACTACATGGTCAAGCCGTTTGACGTGGGCGAGCTGAAGGCGCGCCTGCGCGCGCTGCTACGCCGGGCCAATCCACAGGTGGACCTGGACGCGCTGACGTTCGCGGAGCTGCGCCTGGACGCGGACCGCCACGGGGCGCAGGTGGGCGAGCGCTTCGTGGAGCTGACGCGCACGGAGTACCAGCTGTTGGAGCTGCTGATGCTGAACCCGCGGCGCGTGCTGCCGCACAGCCTGATCTACGAGCGCGTATGGGGCTACGACTTCGGCCCGACGTCCAACGCGCTGCGCGTGTACATCGGCTACCTGCGTCGCAAGCTCGAGGATGCTGGCGCACGCCACCTGATCCACACCGTGCGCGGCGTCGGCTACGCCCTGCGCGAGCCGTGAGAGGCGATCGTGCGGGCCTCCGTGCGAGCGCATTCGACGACGTGGGCGGTTGAGGACCGGCGGCGGCGATGACGCTGCGCACGCGCATCGCGGCGGTGGCGAGCGTGTCGGTGGCGCTGGCGGTGCTGGCGGCGGCGATCGGCCTGTACGTGGCGGTGGGCTCGGATCTGCGCGGCGAAGTCGACAGCGCGTTGCGGGCGCGGGCGGGGGCGTTCGTGCGCTCGGGCTTCGCCGGCGCATCTGGGCAGCCGCAAGCACGCGGTGCGTTGCTGGGCGGCGCGGCAGGCGGCGGTTACCCTGGGGGCGGCCCACCCGGTCGCGGATTCCCGGGAAGCGTGGAACCGGCGCCGTTCGGCGGGGCGTCGGGCTACGTGGAGTTCGTGTCGGCGCAGGGCGAAGTGTTCGTGCCCGGCGGGCAGGGCGCCTCGCGCAGGCAGGTTCCCGTGACGACGGGCGACCGTGCGATCGCGGCGGCCGGCAGCGGCTCGAGCTTCAGCGACCGCAGCGTGGATGGGACGGAGCTGCGCGTGCTGACGGAGGGTACGGGTGCGAGTGGGGCGGTGCTCGTGGCGCAGCCGCTGACGCAGGTGGAACACGAGCTGAGCCACCTGCTGCTGATTCTCGCGCTGATCGGCGCGGGCGGCGTGGTGCTGGCGGCGCTGCTGGGCACGCTCGTGGCGCGCACGGCGCTCGCGCCGATCGGCCGCTTCACCGAGCGCACCGAGACGCTCACGGGCAAGCTCGATCTCTCGCGCCGGCTGCAGGTGCGGGGACGCGACGAGCTGGCGCGGCTGGCCGACAGCTTCAACGCGACGCTCGACGCGCTCGAGCGCTCCGTGCAGGCGCAGCGGCATCTGGTCGCGGACGCAAGTCACGAGCTGCGCACGCCGATCGCCTCGCTGCGCGCGAACATCCAGACGCTCGGCGAAGCCGAGCGGCTGCCGCGCGAGGAGCAGGAGAGCCTGCGCGCGGACATCGTCGCGGAGCTCGACGAGCTGACCGCGCTGGTCACCGACGTCGTGGAGCTCGCGCGCGGCGCCGAGCCGGATGGCGCGGCGGACGACGTGCGCCTGGACGAGCTCGTGGCCGCGGCGGTCGCGAGCGCGCGCCGGCGCAGTGCGGGAGCGGGAGGGAGCGTCGCGGGCGACCGGGCAGACGGCTCGGGCGCGGCCGCACAGGGCGGCGAGGTCACGTTCGAGCTGAGCCTCGAGCCGACGATCGTCCACGGCCAGGCCGACCGCATCGGCCGCGCGGTGTCCAACGTGGTGGACAACGCCCGTAAGTGGAGCCCGCCGGGTGGCGCCGTGGAGGTGGGGCTGAAGGACGGCGTGCTCAGCGTCCGTGACCACGGTCCCGGCTTCAGGGAGGCCGACCTACCGTTCGTGTTCGACCGCTTCTACCGCGCGCAGGCCGCGCGCGGGCTGCCCGGGTCTGGGCTGGGGCTCGCGATCGTGCGCCAAGCGGCCGAGGCGTGCGGGGGCTTTGCGGAGGCGCAGAACGCGCCGGGGGGCGGGGGGCTCGTGCGGGTGAGCTTCGGTAGAGCCGTGGCCTCAGCTTAAGGGCGATGGCGCGTGAACAGCTCGATCCGGTGGGCAACCTCACGTCGCACGCTCTCCTCAGCGGTCCCAATCCGAGTCCTTAGCCGATCGTGACTCACGGTGCGGATCTGATACGGCTCGATGTAGCCGACGCGACTCGCGCCCTGGCCCTCGCGCACCAGCTCGATGCGCACCGCGGAGGAGCGCGGTGTTGTGGTGACAGGGGCGACTATGCAGAGCCGCGCGGGTGCGCGATTGATCTCTTCGACACTGACCACCAGCGCTGGTCGAGTCTTGGCCACCTCGCTTCCCACCACTGGATCGAGGCCCACCCACCAGACGTCGCCTTGGCGGGGCGGCTCTATTGCCACGAAGAGAAGTCCTCGTCCGGGTCGAGCCCGTCGGCGAGCGTGGCGTCCCAGGCCGCCAGCGCAGCGTCAGCGGGTGTACGGCCCGCCGTGCTGGGAGCGCATGAGAGGTCGCTCGTGACCGCAGAGAGCAGCTCGGCGTCGCTCGCCTCGCTGACGAGCTTCTCGAGCGCGTCGATGACCGTGGTGCCACGCTTGTGCGCGAGCTCGTGCAGCAACTCCCTGGTGGTGCGCCTCGCGCGGATGACGACCGTATCTTGCATATCCCAGAGTATACTATATGACGCATATGAGTTCCGGTAGAGCCGTACAGCCGTCGAACCGTCTTGCCCACCCCGCGGAGCCCGTCCAGCACAAAGCTACGAGCGAACTGTCCCGCGCCGAGCCGCTCGAACGCGACCCGGAAATCATCGAGCTCCGCATCGCGGCCGGGGAGCACCGGCGGCTTCGCACCTGCACCAGGCGTGTACGGATTCGAGTGGCAGTCCATCTACAGCGATCTAAAACATGTTTTAGATCACTTCAGATCGAACGCCGCCGAGCTCGGCGGCTGTGCGGCGCAGGCCAGGCGCGAGCGCCTACGGCCAGTCGATCCGCTCAGCCAGCTCCCCGGGGCCGAGCTCGATCAGGGCGCTGCGCGGCACGGCGCCGTCGGGTACGCGATAGTCGTGCTCGCTGCCGAGGTTGAACTCGCCCACCGCGGGCGTCAGGCCGGCGGCGATCGCCGGCGGGCCGAGGAGCTGCGCGAGCTGTTGCTGGACGCGGTGATGGCGGCCGTGCGGCGCGGGATTCATGTGCAGCACACCATCCCACAGCTCGTCTCGGCGATCGAGACCCAGGCGCCGCCGGCGCTCGATCAGAGCGCCGATCTCCACCGGGGCGGGATCGAGCACGAGCACCGACATGCGGGGGACTCTAGCTCGCGGCATGAGGTCGAGCAAACCGGCGCGCTCGCAGGCGAGCTTTGTCCCGCGGGCTGCGGGACAAACGCTTGCCGATGCGGTGGTCACCTGCGCCCGAGCGGCCCACAAGCCGTCCGACGCTGCCCCTACATTTGGAGGACATCCGGACGGATCGTCTAATAGAGCCGTTGAGCAAAGCGCAACTTCTCTGCGTGCTCGGAGTCCGAGGGGTAGAGGCGCTCTGTCTCGATGTCGCCGAGTCTCAATAGGGAGGTAGCTGTGAGGTCCAAGGTTCGTCTTCTGTTCCCCGTGCTGCTCGCGAGCGCAGGCGTGGCGCTGTCTGCGCCGGCCGCGCAGGCCAGCCTCGCGATCGAAAAGTTCGTCGGCATGAACTGCAAGGCGGCCTACGAAACGTGCGGCGAACAATACAGCGGGAAAACGGACGTCTTCGGATCACCGCTCGACGAAACCAAGGAACCCGAAAGCCTCGTCACCGCCGAAAAAGAAGGGTATGCGCAGGCCGGCGGCCACGTCCCCTGGGGCGTGACCGACTTCACCGTCACCCACACCGGCAGCTTCGCGAGCGACGAAGCCATTCCCGCCGCAGCAGTGACGCACGTCAGGGTCGATGTCGCGCCCGGGCTCGTGACCAGTCCCCCGAACGTGCCCGAGTGCACCATGAAGGAATTCGGGGAAGAAGGAGAGCCTGCATTCGGCTTCTACAAGGCGCCCACGTGCAAGGAAGAAGGCCTCGGACCGGACGAAACCGGCCCAGAAAGCACCGTGATCGGGGAAGAATCCGCGACCGTCTACGCGGGCGAAGCGAAAGATGTCGTTCTCTCCGGCGTGCTCTACAACCTCCAGCCACAGAGCGCGCCGCGTCCCCGCGGCGCGCTCTACGGGGCCGCCCTCAAACTCCCGATACCCATCACCGAGAA
>JASHYF010000073.1 GCA_030043235.1 Solirubrobacteraceae bacterium
GCTGTGGGGCTGTGAAGCTGTGGGGCTGTGGGGCTGTGGGGTGATCCGCGCCTCACTCAGGGGCTCGCGGCGAGCGCCTTGGCGTCCCCCGCGCAGTCGAACAGGACGAGCCCGTAGGGGTAGTTGACGGGGCTGTGCCACACCCACGGCGCCAGCTCCTTGCACGCGCGCAGCACGGCCCTGGTGGCCTTGTTGCCGCCGCGCAGCGAGTAGCCGCCGCCGAGCAGCACGTAGCGGGCCTCGCCGCGCGCGACGTAGCGCGCGAGCTGGGGTCCGTCGAGCGCGGGGTCGGTGCCGCTGTAGCCGCCCATGGCGCCGGCCTTCAGGCCCATGAGCATCATCGGTGCGGCGGTGTCGGAGGACACCGTCAACAGTTCCCAGCGCGTGCCGGGGTGGTGGGTGCTGGCGAAGTCGACGAGCGCGGTGTTGATGGCCATGTCGGCCGGGTCCACGCCGTAGCCGCCGGGCCCGGGGAACGCCTTGGGGCCGGCGACGGGGAAGGTGCCCTCGACGGGCGCGAGCCAGGTGGTGGCGGCGTAGGCGCCGGGCGTGACGAGCAGCAGCGCGAAGGCGAGCGCGAGCGCGGGCGCGGCGAGCTGGCGCGTGAGCGCCAGCGCGAGCATGCCGAGCAGGGCGCCGGCGATGAGGATGGGGGCGAACCACAGCATGTAGTGCTCGCGGTGCATCAGCCCGACCTCGACGATGACGGTGGTGACGAGCGCGCAGGCGGCGAGCGCGAGCCCCCATGACCGCCGTCGCTTGCTGCGCGCGAGCGAGAAGAAGGCGTAGGCGCCCGCGCCCGCCATCGCCCCGGTGGCGGGCGCGAGCGCGGAGACGTAGTAGGGGTGGATGATGCCCTTGGAGATGCTGAGCACGCCCGCCTCCACGAGGAACCAGCCGCCGAAGACGAGCATGAACGCGGTCCTCGGGTCCCGCCGCGCGGCCGCCTGTGCCTCCGGAGGGGGTGCGAGGCGCTCCCACAGAGGTCGCCGCCGGCTGACGTCTTCCCTGCGCGAGCGCATGCGCCGCTCGGGCAAGAGCAGCGCCGCGAGTGCGATCAGCCCGAACAGCGCGAACGGCAGCAGCCAGCCGGCCTGGTCGCCGAGGCCTACGCCGAACAGGCGCACGAGGCTGGGGCTCGGGCCGAAGGGGATGGGGTGCGGTTCGCGGCCCTTGACGAACACGGGCGCGGGGGCGGGCTCGGGCTTGGGTATGTGCTCGCCGGGCGCCGGCGGGGTGGCGCGCACGTGATTCAGCCGCGCGGCGGTGTCGGAGGCGCGCTCCTGCGCGAGCGGCACGAAGGCGCCGGGGAGCGTCTTCACCCCCTGGGGGCCGCCTTCCTGGCCTTCGACGCGTCCGAGCCCGTTGTAGCCGAACGTGAGCCCGAGCTCGGAGTTGTCCTTGGAGCTCCCCACGTACGGGCGCTTGGAGGCGGGGGTGGCGTCGACGAAGGTGATCCAGGCGAAGGACACGACGAGCATGACGCCTCCGGCGGCGAGCAGCTGTAGGGCGCGCGTGCGCAGCGAGCGAGGCGCGCACACGAGATAGCCGAGCGCGATGCCGGGCACGACGAGATAGGCGGCGAGCGTCTTGGTGTTGAAGGCGAGCCCGACGAGCACGGCGCTGCAGATGAGCGTGCGCGAGCGCCCGCTTTCGCAGGCGCGCAGCGCGACGGCGGCGGCGGCGAGCATCAGCGCCAGCAGCAGGGGGTCGACGCCGTTGTCGCGCGAGACGGCGACGAACGAGGGGAAGCAGGCGAGCGCGAGCGACCCGGCGAGCGCCGCGGCGAGCCCGAGGCGCTTGGCGAGCAGCACGTACAGCAGCGCCACGGACAGCACCCCGAAGATCGCCTCGGGCAGCAGCAGGCTGAGCGGTGCGAAGCCGAACACCTTGGCGCTCAGCACCTGCGCCCACACGGCGAGCGGCGGCTTGTCGATGGAGTCGAGCCCGCCGGGGTCGAAGGACACGAACAGGAAGTTGTGCAGCGAGCGCAGCATCGACTGCACGCCGGCCGAGTAGAACACGTTGGCGTAGCCGTTCTGGGAGAGCCTGTCGGTGTTGAGCACGGCCGCCAGCGCGAGCACGAACGGCAGGCCGGCGTAGGGCACGAGCGCTCGCGGCAGCTTCGGCCTGCGCGAGCGCTCGGGCTGCGGGCTCGCGGGCGGCGGCTCGGGCGGCTCGAACTCGAGCGTGGGTGCGGTGGCGGCGCTCACCTGTCGAGCGTCTCCACCAGGCGCGCGAGGTCGGCCTCGTCGTTCCACGCGCCGACGGACGCGCGCAGCCACGGCCGGCCGGGGATGTTGCGCACGATCACCCCGTGCTCGGCCAGCTTCGCGCGCTCGGCGGGCGGGTCGGGGCTGGGGAAGGAGACGAGCGTGGTCTCGCCGCGCGGCGCGGGCTTGCGTCCCTGCTCGGCGAGCATGCGAGCGAGGCGCGCGGCGAGCGTGCGCGCGTGCTCGTGCACGGCGGGCCAGCCGGCGGAGGAGAGCACCTCGACGGACGCGAGCGCGCAGGCGGTGGTCTCGGCGCCCAGCGAGAACGTGTCGAAGCGCCGCGCGTCGGGGTGCACGCGCGCGTCCAGGCCGTCGTTGGGGTCGGCGAGGTTGGCGTAGCCGCGCCTCTCGACGGCGAGGCGCTCGCGCAGCGCGGGGCTGACGTACAACATGCCGGTGCCGTCGGGTCCGCACAGCCACTTCTGCCCGGCGCCGGCGTAGGCGTCGCAGCCGAGCGCGTGCACGTCCACGTGCACCGCGCCGACCCCCTGGGCGCCGTCGAGCAGCACGGGGATCTCGAGCTGTGCGAGCTCGGCGGGCGCGTAGGAGCCGCTGACCCAGCCGACGTGCGAGCAGGCGACCAGGCGCGTGTGCGGCCGCACGGCGCTTGCAAGAGCGCCGAGTGGGACTTCACGGACGCTCACGCCGCGCAGCTCGCGCGCGGCGGACAGGGCTCCGAGCAGGCCGGGGTGCTCCTCGTCGCTGGTGAGGATCTCATCGCCCGGGCCGAGCTCCAGGCCGCCGATCACCTGCGCGATGCCCTCGCTCGTGCAGGTGGTGAGCGCGACGTCGGCGGGCTGGGCGCCGAGCGCGGCCGCGTAGGCGCGGCGCAGCGCGTCGGTGAGCTCGCGGCGGCGCTCGAAGTGCGCCTGGGAGCGGCCCTCGCCGAGCTCGCGCTCGAGCTCGCGCTCGGCGGCGTGGGCGGCGCGCGCGGGCAGCGGCCCGTCGGTGCCGGCGTTGAGGTACGCGGCAGCGCCCAGCACGGGAAACTCGTCGCGCAACCCTGGCAAGCTCACAAACGGCGAGAATACCTTCATGAGCAGCGTAGAAACGCAGCATCCCTTGTGGCAGCCGGCTGGGTCGCGGCTCGAGGCGGTGGAGATGGCGCGCTTCATGCTCTGGGCTGGCGAGCGCTGTGGCCGCCCGTTTGCGAGCTACGAGGAGCTGTGGCGCTGGTCGGTGGACGAGCTGGAGGATTTCTGGGCGAGCGTGTGGGAGTTCTGCGGGGTGCGCGCGTCGAAGCCGTATGTGCGCGTGCTCGCCGCGCGCGAGATGCCCGGCGCGCGCTGGTTCGAGGGCGCGGAGCTGAACTACGCGGAGAACCTGCTGGCGCACGGCGAGGGCCGCGAAGGCGAGGTGGCGGTGCTGCACGCCTCAGAGCTGCGCAATCCGGTCGTCGCGGACGGCGAGCTGACCGAGATGACGTGGGGGGAGCTGAGCGCGCAGGTTGCGGCGGCGGCGGGCGGCCTGCGCGCGCTGGGCGTGCGGCGCGGCGATCGCGTGGTTGCGTACATGCCGAACATCGCGGAGACGCTGGTCGCGCTGCTCGCGGTCTCCAGCATCGGCGCGATCTTCTCGAGCGCGGCGCCGGAGTTCGGCGCGCGCAGCGTGATCGACCGTTTCGCGCAGATCGAGCCGAAGGTGCTGCTGGCGGTGGACGGCTATCGCCACGGCGGCAAGGACTTCGAGCGCACGGAGAACGTGCGGCGCATCCTCCAAGGGCTGCCGACGGTGGAGCACGTGGTGACGCTCCAGTACCTGGGGGACAACGATCTCGAGGAGGCCGCCTCCGGCGGCGGGGCGGGTGTGCGCGGTGCGCTCACGTGGGATGAGCTGATCGGTTTGGATCCGCCCGCCCCGGGCGCAGAGCTTCGCTTCGAGCAGGTGCCGTTCGACCATCCCCTGTGGGTGCTGTACTCCTCGGGCACGACCGGCCTGCCGAAGGCGATCGTGCAGGGCCACGGCGGCATCCTGATGGAGCAGCTGAAGAAGCGCCTGCACCTGGACCTGCGCAGCGGCGACCGCATGTTCTGGTTCACGACGACGGGCTGGATGATGTGGAACTTCCTGGTGGGCTGCCTGCTCTCGGAAGCGGCGATCGTGCTGTACGACGGCAGCCCCGCGCACCCCGGCCTGGGCATGCTGTGGCGACTGGCAGAGCGCGCGGGCATCACGTGCATGGGCGTGAGCCCGGGCCTGTTGGCGAGCTACGAGAAGGCGGGCGTGGAGCCTGGGCGCGACTTCGATCTGTCCGCCTTGCGCGCGATCGGCGTCACCGGCTCGCCGCTCTCGCCGGAGAGCTTCCACTGGGTGTACGAGCACGTGAAGAGCGACGTGTGGCTGTTCTCGACGAGCGGCGGCACGGACGTGTGCACGGCGTTCGTGGCGGGCTGCCCGCTGCTGCCGGTGTACGAGGGCGAACTGCAGTGCCGCGCGCTGGGCTGCGCGGTGGAGTCGTGGGATGAGGAGGGCAACAGCCTGATCGACGAGGTGGGCGAGCTGGTGATCACCGAGCCGATGCCCTCGATGCCCCTGTTCTTGTGGGGCGATGACGACGGCTCGCGCCTGCGCGAGAGCTACTTCGCGACCTACCCGGGCGTGTGGCGCCACGGCGACTGGATTCGCATCACCCCGCGCGGGGGCGCGGTCATCTACGGGCGCTCGGACTCGACGATCAACCGCCAGGGCGTGCGCATGGGCACCGCTGAGATCTACCGCGCGGCGCTGGCGGTGCCGGACGTGCTCGACGCGCTGGTCGTGGACGTGCCCCGCGAGGGCAACGAGCTGTGGATGATCATGTTCGTGGTGCTGCGCGGGGGCGTGACGCTCGACGAGCAGCTGGCGGCTGAGATCAAGCGGCGCATCCGCGAAGACTGCTCGCCGCGGCACGTTCCCAACGAGATCCGCCAGATCGCGGAGGTCCCGCGCACGCTGTCGGGCAAGGTGCTGGAGGTGCCGGTGAAGCGCATCCTGATGGGCGCGCCCCCGGAGCGGGCGGCGAGCGTGGACTCGCTCGCGAACCCGCGCTCGCTGGATTACTTCGTGGAGCTGGCGCAGGAGCTCTCACGATCGCCATAGAAGCCCTGCTCTCGCGCTGACTGGGCCCACTCTCCGAGGTGCTCGAAGGCGTCCGTCAACATCGCGACGCGCCGTGTCCACTCGCAGGACACGCGCTCCATGTCCTTCCTGATCGTTGCGGTCGGCACCATTTGATGTTCACTTTGCACCTCTGAGAGCTTGAACTCGACGACTGGCATGAGGATCTCGAGCGCTCTCTTTGCTTCAGACCTGACCAGATCGTCTTCGTCGGCCTGCATCGCGGCTCGCAGCAGGCTCGCCGCCCAGCCGAGGCGACCGCCTTGATGCCACCAG
>JASHYF010000074.1 GCA_030043235.1 Solirubrobacteraceae bacterium
CCGTGCGCCAACGCCGCGGCGGGCACGATCATCGAGGCCAGGGCCAAACATCCGGAGAGGATCACGACTCGACGACGGCGAAGCGACATGATCGGGGAACCTCCTTGCGATGGAACCAGCGCCGCCTGCAGGCGACGCCGAGTTGCGGGCTTTAGCGGCGACACTGTACGAACATGACCAACAAGCGTTAGTTGCGCGCGTCACGCGAAGTTCACGCGGAGCATCGGCAGGTGCGCGCGCGAGCTGAAGCGTCGTCTCTCGGGTCCGGCGAAAGTCCAGGCGCGGCATGCGCAACGAGCACCGAGGAACTCTCCGGCCGCCACGATCGCGGTCACGAGCTTCACGAAATCTCCCTTTCCACGGGCTGACGGTTCTTGGCTCTCCTCGTCGGGTGAGGGTTCGGACGGATGCAAAGCCGATGGTCTCGCGCGTCTATCAGGTCGCTCACGATCGAGAGGTCACCGGTGAGCTGCCTCAAACGGTCCCAACGAGGGGTGCGGGCGGTCTAGGAGTTCGACGCAGCGTTCGCCGCCGCAGGCGCAGTGAGGACGCCGGCCTCGTCGAGCAAGGCTTCAGCGTGTTCCAGCGCCGCTTGTCCGGCCGCCGCCAGCACCGCCGGGCGGCGCTCCAGTTGTCCAACCTCCGGCCCGCCGCGCGGCAGGCGCAGACCGAATACGGCGGGCCGGCGCGGGTCCGGCTCGCTGGTGGCGACGGCGATCTCGCGGACGACGATCTCATAGTCGGAGCTACGGCGGCGGTGCAGCTCGACGAGCGCCGGGTTCAGTCGCCGCAGCCGACCTTCGATGATCCGGTTGGCGAGCCGCGGCGGCGGCGTGCGGCCGACGCCCAGCGGCCGCGTCATCAGCACGAGCACGTGCGTGGCGCCGCACTCGACGGCTACGCGATGGGGGATCGGTTCGGCCAGTCCCCCATCCAGCCACCGCCGCCCACGGAACTCGACCGGGCCGCCACCGATCCAGGGCATGCGGCTCGACGCAAGCAGCGCAGCGCGCAGCTCCGCCTCCGAGTGAAGGTCGGTGAGATCGCTGGCGCATGCGGTGTCGACGTCCACGGCGACGCAGTGCAGCGGGATGGCGCTCGTCACTGTGCGCGAGTGCCGCGCGGCATCGAGCCGCTCATCGACGTGGTCGAGGGTGAAGGCGACGTCGATGGCCGCGCGCGCGATCAGCAGCCGGTAGGGGTTGATGAACCGCCGCGTGGTGAACGCACCGTGATAGGCGGCGAGGCAACCCTCCACGACGCCGCCCAGGAATCCGGCGGCGTTCAGCGCTCCGGCGGACGTGCCGACGACGAGGTCGAAGCAGTCGAGCAGTGTCCGGCGCTCAAGCGCGCTGGCCATACCGGCGGACACGACGCCGCGCATCCCGCCCCCCTCCAACACCAACGCCAGCCGCTGGCCGTCGCCGCGCGCGTCCGGTCTCGAGCGATGCGCGGCGCGCTCACGCAGAACAGCCAGCACGGGGTGCGACTCGGACACCAGGCCAACGATAGGCGACGGCCCCCCAAGCCGAGCCGAGGAGACGCCATTGCCTCTCCGCGGACGCGGCGCGCGATCTGGCGGGAGAGAGTGCAACGATGGCGGCCGTGGATCGCGACCGTGCCGCTCCCGCGACCTCGGCGGGCGCACAGATGACGTCAGCGGAGGGGCGACCGCCAGGCGCTGGCCTCGAGGTCCAGGGACTCACCAAGGTCCACTCGACCGGGGTGCGCGCCAACGATGGGATCTCCCTGCACGTGCGGGCAGGCGAGATCTTTGGCTTGCTCGGCCCGAACGGCGCCGGGAAGTCGACGCTCGTGCAGCAGGTCATCGGGTTGACGGGCGCCCGCCCGCGACCACTCACGCACGTGGTGAGGCGTGCGCGGCCGGACTGAGAACGACCACGGGAATGTCGCGTTCCGTGCGGTTTTGATAGACGGCATAGTCGCCTGAAAGTTCGACCATCCGTGGCCACAGCTTCTGCTTTTCCTCGGCTGTCGCCTGTCGCGCTATCACCTCGCGCCGGTCCGAGCCGATCATCACGCTCGTGTGCGGATGCGCCTGGAGATTCAGCCACCAGGCAGGGTCCACCTCCGAGCCGGCGCGCGCAGCGGCGATAACGAGATCCTCGCCGTCGATCATGTAGCACACCGGCACCGTGCGACGCCGCCCGCTCTTGCGCCCGACGTGGTCGAGCAGCAGCACCGGTGCTCCGGCGAACTTGCCGGCGAGGCGACCGCCGGTGCGCCGATAGAGCCACACGCTGATCGCGACGAACCGCATCATGAGCTTCAGGCGGGTCGATCCCGGCGGTGGCAGTTTCGGTGCGGCCATGCCAGCGACGAAGCCTATCGGCCCACCCTGGCCGCCTGTTCGTCCGTCGAGGACGAGAGCCCCGCTCAAGCGGCGTGGTCAAGTGCTTGGCAAAAGGGGAGTGTGACGCCACCAACGCCTTCCCAGGCGTTCCCGGAGCGGCAGCCGCAAGGACATGCTCGGAAGCGCGCGAGGCTGCTGTGTCGCCGCGACAGCGCAAGCGCCGACGACTGCTCCATCCCCGCATTTCGCGCCCTGTTAGGATCGCCGCGTGCGCTTGGAGGGCGTAGGGGAGAACCCGATCGAGCGAGTGATCGCGCGCACAAACGTGCCGCCTTGGCCCCTGCTGCACACGCAGATGGCCTACACGCTCGCGCGTGTGATCATGGCGGCGACCCAGCTTGGGGTCTTTGAGGCACTCGACACCCACCCGGTCTCGGCCGCGCAGGTCGCGGAGCGTTGCTCCACCGACGCTCACGCGACCGAGAAGCTGCTGTTCGCGCTCGCCGCGGCCGGCTACGCGCAGGCGAGCGACGGCGGCTACGCGTTGACACCCCGCTCGCGCAAGTGGCTGCGACGCGAGAGCCCGTACTGCCTTGCCGACAAGCTGCTCCTGCAGTTTGCCGAGTGGGACTGGTTGGAGCACTCAGAGGAGTACGTGCGCAGCGGCCGTCCGATGGAGCTGCACGAGACGCTGGCCGCGGATGAGTGGCCCATCTACCAGCGTGGCATGCGAGCCATGGCACCGACGGTCGCCGCTGAGCTCGCCCGCCGCCTGCCCGTTCCCAAGGCAGCGCACGACATGCTCGACATCGGCGGCTCGCACGGCTACTACTCGGTTGTTCTCTGTCGCCGCCACGATGAGCTGCGCGCGGTGGTGCTCGATCTACCGAAGGCCGTCGAGCACGCCGCGCCGCTGCTCGCCGCCGAGGGCATGGGCGACCGCGTTGTGCATCGCGTCGGCAACGCGCTCACCGACGATCTCGGCAGCGAGGCGTACGACCTCATCATCACTTCACAGCTCGTGCACCACTTCAGCGAGGAGCAGAACCGCGCGCTCACCGGGCGCATCGCGCAAGCGCTGAGGCCAGGCGGGATCTACGCGATCATCGAGGCGTTCCGGCCGACCAGTCCGAAGGATGCAGGACAGGTGGGCGCGCTGTTGGAGTTCTACTTCGCCCTGACCAGTCAGTCGGGGACATGGACGCCCGAGGAGATGGCGGCGTGGCAGCGCGACGCGGGGATGCGACCGAAGCGTCCGCTTCGCTTCCGTGCCGCCCCCGGCGTTGGTGCGCAGATCGCCGCGAAGCCCTCATAGGCGCCTATCCGCGGCAGCCTCCGCTCACGCCCACCGCGCAGGTGCGGGTCGGGGTAGACAACGTAGTTACGAGGCACCCGCGCCGGGTGCGGGTCTGCATACAGGACATAGTGGCCGCCGGCGAGCGCTAGGTTGGGCGACGCACGCACGCTGGTGGAGCGCCCGCCCCGGCAGGCGGGTCGCTACCGCTCCCGTTGCGTGCCAGGACGGAGCAGCAGCAATCACACGGTCATTGCTCGTGACCGCGTGCGTTCCTTTGGGGCACTCTGCCGCCGCTCGAATCGGCGTGTCGACACTGCTGCTTCCGCCCGCTCGCGCGCAAACGCAGGAGCACGACCAACTCGTCACCGGACCGCTGGTCCTCGTCCAATCCGGTCGTCTGCTCGGCTGGTGCGCG
>JASHYF010000075.1 GCA_030043235.1 Solirubrobacteraceae bacterium
GCTCGGCGTCGCCGTGGGGGCGGCGATCGGGCCGGCGCCGACGAGCTCCTTCGCGATCGGCCGCTTGATCCCCTTGCTGCCCTCGCTGTTGCGCGCGGGCGAGCGCGCGAGCACGGCGGCGGTGACGCCGCCGGCGATCACGCCGCAGCCGACGCCGGAAGCTGAATCGGCCTCGCGCAAACACCGCAGGCGCCACAAGAGGGCGCACGGCGCGGCCGCTGAAGCGAGCACCGCGTCGGAAACGCCGGCGGCGGAAACGACGTCGACCCCGGCGGCGACGACGCCGACGAGCAGGGGCAAGACGAAGACGACGCAACTGCCGCCGGTTACGAAAGTGTGGCTGATCGAGCTGGCGAACTCGAGCTTCGGCGAAGCTTCAGCCGATCCCTCGGCGGCGCCCTACATCGACGCCACGGCCGTGCCGGGCGGCACGCTGCTCGGCGGCTGGTCGAGCGTGCAGGCGAGCGCGTTCGCCAACTCGGCCGCGCTCGAGGCCACGGGCGGCCCGGGGCTGATCGACACGATCGTGCAGCCGCCGTGCCCGGCATCCCCCTCCGGTGACGATGCGTCCCCGGAGGGGGAAACCGCCGCTGGGGGCACCGCCGGCGCAGCTGGGAGCACCGCCGGCGCAGCCGGGGACACCGCCGGCGCAGCCGGCGGTCAGTGCCAGGCGGACGCGCCGGGAGCGCTGAGCGCGGCTGACGAATTCCTGAAGGCGACGCTGCCGGCGATCACCTCCACTCCCGGCTACCGCGAAAACGGACTGGTGGTCGTGACGTTCGCGTCGATTGCGAGCGCGACGGCGACCGGCCTGCCGGCGGGAGCCGCGACAGCGACGCTGACCTCGCAGCCGCCCGCCGGCGCGCTGCTGATCTCGCCTTTCGCGAAAGCCGGCGCGAAGTCCTCGGCCGCGCTGAACCCGACTTCACCGAAGCAGAGCTTGGAAAAGCTGCTGCGGCGATGACAGACCCATCAACCAACGAACGGAGAACACCGTTGCACGCACACCAGCCAGCCCACCGCAAAGCGACATGGTGGCTCGCCGCGATCGTGGGCTCATTGGCCCTGCTCCTCGCGACCCCGGCCCTCAGCCATGCCGAAGAAAGCAATCCCAACAACTACAACTGCATCGGCAGCATCGCCGCCGGGCAACCCGAAGAAGGCAGCGAAGAACAGCAGGTGCAGTACTCGTTCTACTGCGACGGTCCGATCACCGGCTACCAGCTGGAGGCGCAGATTCCCCTCACGGGGCTCGCCGCGGCGCCGACCGTGACGAGCAACGCCACGGGCAAGCCGCTCGGTGACACGTTCGAGTGCTTCGGCGAAGTGCCGGGGTACGCACTCAACTGCGCGGGCGGCCCGCCGGCGGGAACCTCGTCCACGCCCCCGGCCGGAACGACGGGCGGGACGACGGAAGGCTACGACACGATCACCGGCCAGTTCGCGATCGGCACGAAGCTCTGCAAGGAGCCGCGTGTCGACCCGCTGCTGACCGTCACCTACGCGTATCTGGAAAAGGGTGTGATCACGCAGGCGATCTCCGGCCCCTTCGACCTCGGCCGCCCGAAAGGCTGCCCGGCCGACGCGGACTCGGGCTACGACCGCCTGAACCCCAAACCGGCAAAGAGCACCCACGGCAAGAAGACCAAGAAGACCAAGAAGACCAAGAAGGGCAAGAAGGGCAAGAAGTCGAGCAAGAAGAAGTAGCAGCGCCGAGCAGCCTGCCGGCGGCGACGCGCCACGTGCGCGGCGCCGCCCAGGCCGGCTCGCCGGCCCCAGCGGCTACAGCAGGCTCGAGGTCATGCGTTCGATCTCGGCGATCGAGGTGACGCCCTGGCGCACCTTCTGCAGACCGTCCTCGCGCAGGCGGTGCATGCCTTCGCCGAGCGCGACGGCGACCATGTCGTCGACGGAGGCGCGCTCGAGGATCAGCGCGCGGATGGGCTCGGAGACGCTCATCACCTCGTACAGCGCGACGCGCCCGCGGTAGCCGGAGGCGCCACAGCGCGAGCAGCCGACCGGCTCGTACGGCTGGGCGCCGGCGAGGCCGTGCTCGGCGAGCACCGCGTAGGAGACGTTGTGCGGGCGCTTGCAGTGCTTGCAGAGCATGCGCACGAGGCGCTGGGCGACGATGCAGTCGACGGCGGAGGAGACGAGGAACGGCTCGATGCCCATGTCGATCAGCCGCCCGAGCGCGCTGGGCGCGTCGCGCGTGTGCAGCGTGGAGAGCACGAGGTGGCCGGTGAGCGCGGCCTCGACGGCGATGTGCGCGGTCTCGCGGTCGCGGATCTCGCCGACCATGATCACGTCCGGGTCGGCGCGCAGCATCGAGCGCAGCCCGACGTCGAAGGTGACGCCGGCCTTGGGCGCGATCTGCATCTGCTTGATGCCTGCGATGCGCTGCTCGACGGGGTCCTCGATCGTGAGGATCGAGCGCTCGCCGTCGTTGAGCGCGTGAAGCGCGGCGTACAGCGTGGTGGACTTGCCCGAGCCGGTGGGCCCGGTGACGAGCACGGCGCCGTTGGGGCGGTGGATGGCCGCGTCGAAGCGCTTCAGGTCACCGCCATGCATGCCGAGCGACGCGAGCGCGTCGACTTTCATGCTGCCTTTGTCCATGATGCGCATGACGACGCCCTCGCCGTTGACAAGCGGGAGCGTGACCACGCGGATGTCCACGCGGCGCCCGTCGACGCCCAGCGCGAAGCGCCCGTCCTGGGGCACGCGCTTCTCGGAGATGTCGAGATCGGCCATGATCTTGATGCGCGAGACCACGCCCATGGCCATGCGGCGCTTGACGGTGGCGGCGGGTGCGAGCACGCCGTCCACGCGGAACAGCACCTTCGTGTCGCCCTCTTCGGGGTCGACGTGGATGTCGGAGGCGCCCTGCTGCACGGCCTGCGCGACGAGCGAGTGCACGAGCTTGATGACGGGCGCATCGGCGTCGGCCTCGTCGACGTTGAGGTCCCGCTGGCGCTCCTCCTCGACGCCCTCGTCGAGGATGTCCTCGATCGAGTCGTCCATGCGCGCGAGACGCACGAGCAGCAGGTTGAGATCCTCGACGGACGCAGCCGCGGGGCGGATGTGACGGCCGGTCATCATGCCGACGTCGTCGATCGTGAGCACGTTCGTGGGGTTGGCCATCGCCAGCAGCACGGCGCCGTCGTCGGTGAAGCCGACGGGAACCGCCTGGTAGCGCTTGGCGGCCGGGGTGCTGATGAGGCTGACGGCACCCATGTCGACGTCGTAGACGGCGAGATCGACGAAGTCGAGGCCGAAGCGCTCGGCGACGACGCGCGCGAGCTGGTCGTGGCGGAGGATGCCGCGCTCCACGAGCACGACCCCCGTCGGCCGGCCCTGGGCGCGGGCGGCGGCGACGCCCGCCTCGACCGTCTCGCGGTCGGCCAAGCCGAGATCGACGACGACCTCGCCGATCATCCGCGTCGAGCGCCCGGGATGGCGCGCCGGGTGAAGCCCCTTCTGGTCTCTGCCGCCGGCCCTGGGGCTCGTGCGACGCCTACCGGCGAGCTCCTCTTCCGCCCCCGCGTGCCCGCCGGCGGCGTCCTCGACCACACCGGCCGCGTGCTCGACTACGCCGGCCGCGTGCTCGCCCAAGCCGGCCGCGTGCTC
>JASHYF010000076.1 GCA_030043235.1 Solirubrobacteraceae bacterium
GTCGAGGTCGATCGCGTACGGCTCGCCAGGCGGCCCCGGCTTGAGCACGGCGTTGTCGGGGCACACGCCGTAGCAGTTGTCGCACGAGAAGCAGTTGCCGCACGACAGGCAGCGCCGCGCCTCGTACAGCGCGTGCTCGGCGTCGAGGCCCTTGACGACCTCCTCGAAGGTGCTGTGGCGGCGCACGTCCTCCAGCAGCGGGGCCACGCTGCGCGGCGCGTCGGAGTAGTACCACGTGTTCAGCTGCTGAAAGCCCGCGAGCTCGCCGCGCACGGGCGCGTCGACGGGAACGCCCGCCAGCCAGCCGTCCACGCAGCGCGCCGCGCGCCGGCCGTGGCCGATCGCGACCGCCGCCATGCGCTGCCCGGGGGTCATGTCGCCGCCGGCGAACACGCCCGCGCAGCCGGTCATCATGCGCTCGTCCACGCGCACGACGCCATCCTCGATGCGCACGCCGGGAAGCCCATCGAGGAGCTGCAGGTCAGAGCTCTGGCCGAGCGCGAGGATCACGCTGTCGGCGTCCAGCTCCTCGAACTCGCCGGTCGGCTGGGGAAAGCCGTGCTCGTCCAGGCGCATGCGCTCGATCCGCAGCCGCGCGCCGCGCGCGCCCGGCTCGGCGGCCGCGATCGTGGACAGCCAGCGGAAGGCGATGCCCTCCTGCTCGGCCTGCTCGAGATCGTCGGGGTGGGCGGGCATGCGCTCGCGCGTGCGCCGGTAGACGATCACGGGCTCGGCGCCCGTCAGCCGCCGCGCGCTGCGGGCGGCGTCGAGCGCGGTGTCGCCGCCGCCGTATACGACGACGCGCCGGCCGAGCTCCGGGCGCTCGCCCTGCTCGAGGCCGTGCAGCAGCGTGAGCGCGTCGATCACGTGCGCGGCGGTGCCGCCTGGGATGTCGACGTTGCGCGCGACATGCGCGCCGACGGCCAGGAAGGCGGCGTCGTAGGCGCCGTCGCGCAGCTCCTCGCGCAGGTCGCAGACGCGCTCGCCGCAGCGCAGCTCGACGCCGAGCGCGAGGATGCGGTCGATCTCCGCGTCGAGGACCGCGCGCGGCAGGCGGTAGGCGGGGATGCCGTAGCGCATCATGCCGCCGGGCTTGGCGGCGGCGTCCTCGATCGTGACGTGGTGGCCGCGCAGCGCGAGGTGGTAGGCGGCGGACAGGCCCGACGGGCCGGCGCCGACGACGAGCACGCGCCGCCCCGACGCGGCGGGCGGCGCGGGCAGCTCCCAGCCGCGCGCGATGCCCTCGTCGCCGAGGAAGCGCTCGACGGAGTTGATGCCGACGGTCTCGTCGAGCTGGCAGCGGTTGCAGGCGGTCTCGCACGGGTGGTAGCAGATGCGTCCCATCACCGCGGGGAACGGGTTCTCGCGCACGAGCGCGCGCCACGCGCGCTCGTAGCCCTGCCCGCCGGACTCCGCCTCGTACAGCCAGCGCTGGACGTCCTCGCCGGCCGGGCACGCGTCGTTGCAGGGAGGCAGCCGCCGCACGTACCGTGGCCGTTCGCTGCGCCACGCGCCCGTGTGGTTGGCGAGGCTCGAGCCGACGTCGAGCGTGATCGCGAACGGGTGCTCGGGCGCGCTCACTGCGGCCCCCGCTCGGTGGCCGCCAGCGCGTCCAGCAGCTCGCGCTCCTCGGCCTCCTCGCCCAGCAGGCCGAAACGCTCGATGTTGCGGTTGGCGGCGGCCTGGAGCTTGGCGATCACGTCCGCGCGGCCACCAGTGCCCTTCAGGGTGTCGCCGCCCGGGCCGGCGAACAGGTGCGCGTAGCGCTTCTGGCGGCGCAGGTACTGCTCGACGGGCACCAGGCGGCGGATGGGGGAGACGCCGACGATGCGGCCTTCCTCGGCCTCGAACACGGGGAACAGGCCGCTCTCGGTGGCCAGCCGCGCGATGTTGATCGTGTCCGCGGTGGCCGAGCCCCAGCCGAGCGGGCAGGGGACGAGCACGTGCAGGTAGCGCGCCCCGCGGAAGTCCATCGCGCGCGTGACCTTGCGCTCGAGGTCGCGCAGGTCGGCGACGGTGGCGGTCGCCACATAGGGGATCTCGTGCGCCATCGCGATCAGCGCCATGTTCTTGCCCTGCCCGAGCGCGTTGCCGGGATGCTCGCCGAGCGGCTCGGTGGTGGCGGTGCGGGCGGCCGGCGGCGTGGTGGCCGAGCGCTGCACCCCCGTGTTCATGTACGCCTCGTTGTCGTAGCAGATGTAAAGCACGTCGTCGCCGCGCTCGAACATCCCCGACAGGCACGCCATGCCGATGTCCACGGTGCCGCCGTCGCCGCCCTGGCCGACCACGCGGATGTCCGTGCGGCCCTTGGCGCGCAGCGCGGCGGCGATCCCGGCGGCGACGGCGGGGGCGTTGGCGAACAGCGAGTGGATCCACGGCAGCCGCCAGGAGGACTCGGGGAAGGGCGTGGAGAACACCTCCAGGCAGCCGGTGGCGTTCGCTGCGATCAGCCGCCCGCCGGTCGCGCGCAGCGCGGCGTCGAGCGCGTAGCGCGCGCCGAGCGCCTCGCCGCAGCCCTGGCATGCGCGGTGCCCCTTGGTGATCGTGTTGCTGCGCTCGCGCTCGGACTGGACCGAGGAGAGCTCGGGGCCCAGCAGCCGGTTGCCGGCGGCGAAGCTACCAACCTGGTAGAAGCGGATCGACGGCGCAGGCATCGGGCTCGCTCCTACACGGCGCCGGCGGCAACG
>JASHYF010000077.1 GCA_030043235.1 Solirubrobacteraceae bacterium
GGCCCCTCCGTACGCCACCGCGCAGTCGCTGCAGGAGGCGCTGAAGTGCGCCGACCGCGTCGGCTTCCCGCTGATCGTCCGCCCCTCCTACGTGCTCGGGGGGCGCGCGATGGAGATCGTCTACGACCACGAAGGCCTCGCCGACTACCTGCGCCGCGAGCTCGGCCCGGCGGCCGGCGACGCCGCGGCTACGCCTGGCGGCGCAGGCGGCGCCTCCACCTTCGATGACGCGTCGTCATCGAAGGTGGACGCCAGCGCCGCCGGAGCACGCGGTCAGCGGGACGAGCGCCACGAACGCCCGCCGGAGAGCCCGGAGGGCTCTCCATCCATATACCTCGACCGCTTCCTCGAGAACGCGACAGAGATCGACGTCGACGCGCTGTGCGACGGCCACGACGTGTGGATCGGCGGGATCATGCAGCACGTGGAGGAGGCCGGCGTGCACTCCGGCGACAGCGCCTGCGTGCTGCCGCCGCACTCGCTCGGCGAGGACATGCTCGAGCAGGTGCGCGCCGCCACCCGCGAGATCGCGCTCGCGATCGGCGTCGTCGGGCTGATCAACGTGCAGTACGCCGTGCACGCCGGCGAGCTGTACGTGCTCGAGGCCAACCCGCGCGCCTCGCGCACCGTGCCCTTCGTCTCCAAGGCCGTCGGCCTGCCGCTCGCCAAGCTCGCCTGCCGCATCATGCTCGGAGAGCGCATCGCCGACATGGGCCTGCCGCAGGAGCGCCAGGGGGTCGGCTTCGGCGAGCACATCTCCGTCAAGGAGGCCGTGCTGCCGTTCGACCGCTTCGAGGGCGCCGACGCGCTGCTCGGCCCCGAGATGCGCTCCACCGGCGAGGTCATGGGCATCGCCCGCGACTTCCCCTCCGCCTTCGCCAAGGCGCAGGCCGCGGCCGGGCTGCCGCTGCCCACCGGCGGCACCGCCTTCATCACCGTCACCGACGCCGACAAGGACGGCGCGAGCGCCGTCGCGCTCACGCTGCACGACGCCGGCTTTCGGATCGTCGCAACGCGCGGCACCGCCCAGGCGATCGCGCGCATGGGCGTGCCCGTCACGCCCCTGAACAAGATCGGCGAGGGCTCGCCGCACGTGATCGACTGGATCGAGCGCGGCGACGTCGACCTCGTCGTCAACACCCCCACCGGCGTCGGCGCGCGCACCGACGGGCGCGAGATCCGCCGCGCCGCCGTCACCCACGGCATCCCCTGCGTCACCACGCTCGCCGCCGGCATCTCCGCCGCGCGCGCCATCGCCCGCGCGCGGCGCGACGGTGCGCCGGAGGTGCTGTGCCTGCAGGAGCTGCACCAGCACGGCCCTCGCGCCACGTCCGCGCAGCAGTCTCCCGGCAGCTCGAAGGATGCAGCGGACCTAAAAACCCCTGCAAACGCGCACTCGCACCGTCCACCAGCCTCGACGTATCTCCATCTCAACCTGAGGTCCAGGTGAATTGGCGATTTTTGCTTGCGCGCCCGCCCCGGGCGTGTAGACTCGCCCCGCATGGCGCCGGCGACCGGAACGACGTCCGCGAACAGCTCCACCGCCCCCGAGCGCTCGCTCAACCAGAGAATGGACGCGCTCGCCAGGGCCAACCAGATCCGCATCCAGCGCGCCCAGCTCAAGCGCGACCTCAAGTCCGGCCGGCGCTCCATCCACTCGCTGCTGCTCGACCCGCCCGAGTACATCGAGACGGCCAAGGTCTTCGACATGCTGCTCGCCGTCCCCAAGTACGGCCGCGTGAAGGTCAACAAGATCCTCGCCCACTGCCGCATCGCCCCCTCGAAGACCATCGGCGGGCTCTCCGAGCGCCAGCGCTCTGAGCTGGTGCATCTGATGCACCACTGAGCCCTCGCGGGATTCCACCGAGGCGCCCATTAGGGTGGCGGCGGTGGCGCGCGTGTTTGTCATAACCGGGCCCTCCGGGGTTGGCAAGGGGACGCTCATCCGTGGGCTCATGGAGCAGCTGGGCGGGCGGGCTCATCTCCAGCTGTCGGTGTCTGCCACCACGCGAGGCCCGCGGCCGGGCGAGCGCGACGGCGTGGACTATCACTTCCTCAGCCGTCAGGAGTTCGACCGCCGCGCCGCCGCCGGCGAGTTCATCGAGCACGCCGACTACGCCGGGCGCAGCTACGGCACCCTGCGCTCCGAGCTAGATGAGCGCGTGGAGGCCGGCATCCCCGTCGTGCTCGAGATCGAGGTCCAGGGCGCGCGCCAGGTTCGCGCCGCCATGCCCGAGGCCGTGCAGGTGTTCATCGCGCCGCCGTCGCTCGCCGCGCTGCGCGCGCGCCTGGTCGCCCGCGGCACGGACGACGCCGAGGAGGTCGAGCGCCGCCTGCGCGTCGCCGAGCGGGAGCTCGCCGCCCGGCCGGAGTTCGCCCACGTCGTCGTCAACGACCGCCTCGAGGACGCGCTCGCGCAGCTCGTCCAGATCGTGCGGGGGAATCTCGACGCGAACGCCATCGCGGCCGACGCGAACGCTTCCGCGGCCGACCCCAGCGCGTCCGGGCAAGCGTCCGGGTGAGTTACTCCTTCTCCAAGCTCCGTATAGCCATGGCAATACGCCGAATCGTGGCGGACTCACTGCCACTAGACTGTGGGGCCAACGACGAAAGGGCCATGCAACCGTGATCTCCCCACGCATCGACCGGCTGCTCGAGCAGGTCGACTCCAACTACGCCGGCGTGATCGTCGCCGCCAAGCGCGCCCGCCAGATCAACAGCTACTACCACAACCTCGGCGAGGGCACCTTCGACGAGTTCCCGCCGCCCATGGTCGAGACCGCCTCCAAAAACTATTTGACGATCGCCCTCGAGGAGGTTGCCGCGGGCAAGATGAAGTACCACTACCGCTAAGCGCGGCGCAACCGCCGCGCCAGTGCTTGCCCGCGCCCGCCAGGCGCTCTACAACCTGAGTCATGTCCCGCATCCTGCTCGGCGTCAGCGGCGGCATCGCCGCGTACAAGGCGCTCGAGCTCGTGCGCCTCGCGACAGCCGCCGGGCACGCGGTGCGCGTCGTGCAGACGCCCGCCAGCCGGCGCTTCGTCGGCAGGGCGTCGTTTGCCGCGCTCACCGGCGCGCCGGTGCTGGTGAGCGAGTTCGAGCACGACCCTGCGCGCGGCGCCTTTCCCGGCCAGGCGCCGCCGGCGCACGAGCCGATCGGCCACCTGCAGCTCGTGGCCAACGCCGACGCCTACCTGATCGCGCCGGCCTCCGCCAACACCCTCGC
>JASHYF010000078.1 GCA_030043235.1 Solirubrobacteraceae bacterium
GATCGGGCGCGAGCTGGCGCCTCCGGGTCGCGGGCCTCCGCACCGGCACAGTCTCCGCAGACTCCGGGGCAGACGCTGATGGCCAAGGACGTGGCGGGGGATATCGACGGCGAGTGGGGTGGATCGAACGAGCAGACCGGAGACCACTCGCGCGAGGCGATCGTCGCGACCGAGACGGGCATGCTCTACCCGCTGCAGATGGCCGCGCCCGGCGTCGAGTTCATCCCGGCCAACCCCCGCGCGGCGTGCGTGTACATGAAGATGATCACGCTGCCCAAGCTGCGCGACGCGCTGCGCGAGATGCGCTTCGAGGTGCGGGTCCCCGCGGACGTCGCCGCGCGGGCACGCGTGCCGATCGATCGCATGGTGGCGCTCGGATCATGAATGCTTAGCGGATAAGCTAATCATCAGTGAAAATAGTCGCTGATACGCTATGATGTCTTCATGGCGACCAGCGCCGATCACATAGCTTCCAAGCTGATTGCGCGCATCCGCGACACCAGTGGACTCAGCCAGGCGGAGCTCGCCCGGCGTGCGGGCTTGCAGAGCTCGGTCCTCAGCGCCTATGCGCACGGTCACCGGCAGCCGTCGGTGGCGGCGCTGGCGCGCATCGCCGCCGCCGCCGGGTTTGAGCTGCAGCTGGCGCCGGCGGGTGATCGAGCGCAGGTCGAGCACGCGGGAAGGGTGCTGGCGCAGGTGCTCGACCTCGCCGAGCAGCTCCCGTATCGCCCGAGAGCGGAGCTCGCGTACCCGCCGCTGATCAGGCTCGCCGCGTGAGCGAGCTCGGCGATCGCCTGCTGGCGGTGCACGACGGGCTCGAGCGGGCGCGCATCCCGCACGCCATCGGCGGTGCCATCGCGCTCGGCTACTGCACGCTGGAACCGCGCGGCACCAGGGATCTCGACGTCAACGTGTTCGTCGGAGTGGATCGCGTCAAGGAGGTGTTCGCCGCTCTGCCGGAGCCGGTGGCGATCAGCGGGCTGAGCCTCGAGCACGCGGAACGCGACGGACAGGTCAGGCTTTGGTGGGAGCAGACGCCGATCGACCTGTTCTTCAGCGTGCTGCCGTTCCACGAGCAGGTCGCCGCCCACGTGCGGCGGGTCTCCTTCGAAGATCGCACGATTCCCGTCCTCGGCTGCGTGGCGCTCGCGGTGTTCAAGGCGATGTTCGACCGCTCGCGCGACTGGGCGGACATCGAAGCGATGATCGAGGCGAGGGCAATCGACGTGGCTGAGACCGCCACTCGGATCCGCGAGCTGGAGGGCGCGGACTCAGAGCGCGCGCGCCGGCTGCTCGCGCTGGCGAGCTAGACGGAAGCTTTCGCTGCTCCGGCTAGAGCTCGGCGGCCGGCCGCGGTCAGCCCTCGATTGAAGCGAGCGTGGGCGCACCCCCTTCGGGGGCACAGGCGGGCACGGGCTCGCGGCGAGCGCCAGCCGGCTCGCGGCGGGCGTTGTGGTGCAGCAGCAGCACGCCGACGAGCACGAACGGGATGAAGTTCACGAGGTGCAGGACCACGCCGAACGCCAACGCGGGCGAGTGGGGCACGTGATATGCGTCGAGCGCGATCAGCGCGGCGGCCTCGAAGACGCCGGCGGCCGCCGGGGGAGAGGGCACGATCATCCCCAACCCGATCGCCACCGCGACGAGCACGCCGCTCGCGGCTCCCACGTGCAGGTGGAACGCGAGGCCGACGAAATACGCGGTCAGCGCCGTCATCAGCCATGCGGCGATCGTCCACACGAACGCCTCCGAGGCCAGGCGTGCGTGGCGCAGGCCGCTGAGCCCGAAGGTGAGCTCGGCGAGGGTCCGCTCCAGGCGCTCGCCGGAGAACAGCGGTATGCGGCGCAGCGGGCGCAGCAGCAGGCGCAACGGCCGGTCGCCGTAGACGGCGAGCACGACCGCGGCCGCGGCGATCGCGAGCGCGAGCACGATCGCGGCGAGCGCCGCAGCGTGGAACCAGCTCACGTGCGGCAGCCACGGCTCGGCGGCGAAGAACACCACCAGGATCGCGCACACGTCGTACAGGCGCTCGAGCATGACCGTGCCGACGATCTCCACCGGTGGCTTGGTGCTGCGCTGCGTCAGCACCACCACCCGCGCCGCTTCACCCGCGCGCGCCGGCATGATGTTGTTGTACAGGTAGCCGACCAGCATCGCGTTCATCACCGGCCCCAGCGGCGGCCGGCGCCCGCGCGCGAACAGCGAGCGCCAGCGCAGCGCGCGCGTGAGGTTGCCCAGCCAGAACGCGCTCAGCGCCGCGATCAGCCACCAGTAGTCGCTCGTGCGCGTAGCGCGCCACGCCAGCGAGAGGTTGATGTCGCGGAGCGCCACGTAGCAGAAGCCCAGCGTGACCAGCACCCCCGCCAGGTACACGAGCCGGCGCGTCCTGCTCGTGTGCCGCAGTGCCCTCACTCCCCTCAGAACTCCCCGGCCGCATGCGGACCGACGCATGCCACCGCGAGGTTGTCGGCCACGCCCGCGGCGACCTCGCGCACCTCCTCGTGGGTGACCGCGTCGAGTGCCGCGATCGCGGCGTCCGGGTCGATGTCCTGCCCGAAGACGATCTGCTGGTTGGCCGCATAGCGGGCGACCGCGCCCGAGTTCTCGAACGCGAGCACGAGCCGTCCGGCCGCGTACGCGCGCGCCCGCTCGACCTCCTCCCGCGTGGGCCCGTCGCCGCGCAGCTCGTCCACGATCTCCCGCATGCGCGTGTACGCCTCCACGCACTTGGCCGACTCCAGGCCGGAGCCGAGTTGCAGGATCGGCACGTCGGCGAACGCGTGATCGACGGCGTACACGGAGTAGCACAGCCCGCGCTTCTCGCGGATCTCCTCGAACAGCCGCGAGCCCATCGAGCCGCCCAACAGCGTCGCGTAGATCGTCAGCGCTGCGCGTTCGCGCACGTCGCTCACCTCCACCGCCGGGCGGTAGATCATGCGCAGGTGTGACTGGTTGGTGTCGCGCTCGTCGACGAGGGTCTGCGGCGCGAACTCCGGCGCGGGCGCGTACGCGTCGGGCTCGGGCAGCGCGGGAAAGCGAGCGAAGCGCTCCTGCAGCTCCTGCTCGTCGGGGAGGTGCTCGAGGTTGCCCACCAGAAAGGCCCCGCCGCGCGCCCCAGCCCAGCGGCGCTCGCGGAACGCGACGATCCCCTCGCGCGTGAAGCTGCGCAGGTTCTCCTCGGGACCCAGCACCGTGCGCCCCAGCGCGTGCTCGCCGAACGCCGCACGATCGATCAGGTACCCGGCGACCGTGGAGGGCTGGTCGTAGGCGCGGTTGATCTCCTGAATCACGACGCCGCGCTCGCGGTCGAGCTCCTCGCCGTCCAGGCGTGGGCGTCCGGCGAAGTCGCTCAGCAGGTCGATCGCCTGCGGCGCGCTGCGCGCGCGCACCGTTATGTGGAAGGCCACGAGGTCGTGGCTGGTGTACGCGTTGAGGATGCCTCCGAGGCGCTCGGCCGTCTCGTTGACGTGCTTGTACGTGGGGTAGCTCTCGCCGCCCTTGAACACCAGGTGCTCGAGGAAGTGGGCCATCCCGTTCTCCTCCGCACGCTCGCTGCGCGCGCCCGCGTCGAACGCCACCAGCACCGTCAGCGCGCGCGTGCCGGGCAGCTCCATGCGATGGAGGCGAAGCTCGTTCGCCGGAACCGTGCTGGTGCTGACGTTGGCCATCTGGGCGCCACCCTAGCGGCGGACGACGGCGCATGCCTGCACTACGCTTCGCGCGATCGATGTCGCGCTCTAAAACTCAGCCGCTCGTCGTGGTGCTCACGCTCGCGCTCCCGGTCCTGCTCGTGGTGGGCCTGTGGCTGGGCGGCCATCCGGAAGACCTGCCCGGCTTCGTGCGCAGCGCGTTCGTGGCCAATCGCCCGAGCGCGGTCGTCGAAGAAGCGATCCAGCGCATCGCTCAGGAGTACTACCGGCCGGTCTCCACGAACAAGCTCGACAACGCATCGATCACGGGCGTCGTCGCGAGCCTCGACGACCGCTTCTCGCACTATCTCACGCCGAGCGAATACCACGAATTCATCGAGCCGCCCCATTTCGCGGGGATCGGCGTGTTGGTTGCGACCGCGCTCGCCGCCAATCACGGGCTGCTGATCGAGCGGGTGTTCAACGCCTCGCCGGCCGCGCGCGCCGGGCTGAAGCCGGGAGATCTGATCGTGGCGGTGGGCGGGCACAGGCTCGAACGCCTGTCCGTGGAAGCCGCCACCGCGCTGATCAGGGGCCGGCCGGGCACGGAAGTGCAGCTCGGGATCGAACTGCCGGGCGCGGAGCGTTCGCGCCGCGCCGGCCACGGCAGCGTCCACGACGTGGAGGTCAGCCGCGCGCTCGTCACGGAGCCGGTCGTGGAATCCGCCTCGCGCACCGTCCACGGCATCAAGCTCGGCGTGGTCGCGCTCGCGATGTTCAGTCCCGGAGCGCACGCGGAAGTCCGCGAAGCGGTCGAACAGCAGCTGCACGCGGGCGCGCGCGGGCTCGTGCTCGACCTGCGCGGCAACGGCGGCGGGCTGGTGGAGGAGGCGCAGCTGATCGCCAGCATCTTCATCCCCAAGGGCGTGATCGTGACCACGCGCGGCCGCGCTCAGCCGACCGACGTGCTGCTCGCCACCGGCGGCGCGATCCCCACGTCGATCCCAATGGTGGTGCTCGTCGACTCCAACACCGCCTCCTCCGCGGAGATCGTGACCGCGGCGCTGCAGGACCACCATCGCGCGACGGTCGTCGGCACGCACACCTTCGGCAAGGGCGTCTTCCAGGAGGAGCAGCCGCTGTCCAACGGCGGCGCGCTGGACATCACCGTCGGCGAGTACTTCACCCCCGACGGGCGCAACCTCGGCGGCGGCGGCGTCAAGCAGGGGCCGGGCGTGATCCCGGAAGTGCTCGTGCGCAGCGGCGTGGACACGGAACACGGTCTCGCAGTCGCGCTCGAAACGCTCGCCGCGAAAGTCAAGTGAGCCACCGGCACGGCCCGGCGCCCGCGGACTCGTTCGTGGCCGTGCTCGAGCGCCACGGCCGCTTCCTCACCGCCGAGCCGCTGTTTGCGCGTACACGCAGCGACGCACCGGGGGTGCCGCTGCGCGGTGCCCGTGGCGCGCGTGTGACGCTAGGCCCGGCGCGCTCGGCCGGGGTGGGCAGGGTGCGGGCGGGCGTGGGCGAGCTGGTGCTCGTGCAGGC
>JASHYF010000079.1 GCA_030043235.1 Solirubrobacteraceae bacterium
CCCTTCATCTCACGCCGGCTCCCGCGCCCCGCGCGGGCGCGGGCGCTGTGCGGCGTCGGCGCGCGCGCAGCGCTTCCCTGGCTACGGTCACGTCGTCGAACGGCACCTTGCGCGCGTTCGCGAGCTCCTGGCCCTGCTCGTGGCCCTTTCCCGCGATCACCACCACGTCGCCCCCGCGAGCGCACGCGATCGCCTCGTATATCGCGGCTCTGCGATCCGTGAGGGCGCGCACGCGCGCCGGCGCCGCGTCCGCGGGAGCCCACGTACCGGGACTCCCCCCCGCGACGCCTGCGGCTCCCATCACGCCAACCATTATCTCCTCGATTATCTGCTGCGGATCCTCAGAACGCGGGTTGTCGGAGGTGACGAGCACGACATCCGCCAGCCGCGCCGCGATCTCACCCATGAGCGGGCGCTTCCCGCGGTCGCGGTCGCCGCCGGCGCCGAACGCGCACACCACGCGCGCGCGCCCGCCGGTGGCGAGCAGCCCGCGCGCCGCCGCCAGCACGTTCTCGAGCGAGTCCGGCGTGTGCGCGTAGTCCACCAGCACCGCGAAGTCCTGGCCCTCGTGCACCGGCTCGAAACGCCCGGGCACGCGCACGCCGCGCTCGAGCGCCGCCACGAGCAGGTCCAACATACCCGTCCGTGCGCCTGTCGGGGGTGCGCCCTTCGGGGCGCGCCCGCCGGCATGCTCGCCGCCGAGGGCGTGCACGGTCGCCAGCGCGCCCAGTGCATTGGCCACGTTGAAGCGCCCTGGCATCGGCAGCGACACCTCGCGCTCGCCCTCGGGCGTGGTGAGCGTGAAGCTGCAGCCGTCCAGGGCGCAGCGCAAGTCTCTCGCGCTGTAGTCAGCCGGGGCGTCCACCGCGAACGTGCGCGCGCCCGGCACTTCAGACGCAAGGCGCTGGCCGTATGTGTCGCCGACGTTGAGCACGCTCACGGCCGGCGCACCCCAAGGGGCACACGCTGAAGGGCGCACGCGGGCGGGCACGCCGGCCGGCACGAACAGCCTCCGCTTGGCCTGGAAGTAGTCCTCCATGCGCGCGTGGAAATCGAGGTGGTCCTGGGTCAGGTTCGTGAACACCGCCGCCGCGAATGGCATCGCCGCCACGCGTTCCAGCTCCAGGGCGTGCGAGGAGACCTCCATCGCGCATGCGCGGTCGCCGCCGTCGAGCATCGCCCGCAGGTCCGCCTGCAGGTCGATCGCCTCCGCCGTCGTGTGCTGGCCGGCCGGAGCTCCCGTCGAGCTCCGGTCGGCGGGGCGCTCGCTCCCGCCGATAACGGACTTGACCGTGCCCAGCAGGCCGCAGCGCTCGCCGGTGGTGGCTTCCAGCAGCGCGCGCACCAGGTAGGCCGTCGTCGTCTTGCCGTTCGTGCCCGTGACCCCAACCACCCGCAGCTCGCGCGCGGGCTCGCCGTAGAAGCGGGCCGCGGCCGGGGCCATCGCCGCGCGCGCGGAGTCGACCAGCACCTCGGGCACGCCGAGGTCCAGCGGGCGCTCCACCACGAGCGCCGCGGCACCGGCGCGCACAGCCTGCTCGGCGAACTCGTGGCCGTCGCTCTTGAAGCCGGGGACGCAGAAGAACAGCGTTCCCGGCCCGACCTCGCGGCTGTCGTACGCCAGCGCGCCGATCTCGATGGCCGCGGCGTCGCCCGCCAGATCGGCGTCGATCAGCCGCTCCAGTCGCATGGGTTGATGCTAGCCGAGGGGCAATCAGCCGAAGGGGTTCTCACCCCGGTGGGATGCCCAGGTACGGCAGAGCGAAGCTCATGATCTGCGCGAATGCGGGGGCTGCCACGGTGCCGCCGTAGATCGACCCTGCGCTGGGTTCGTCGACGACCACCGCGCACAGCAGCTTGGGGTCGCTGGCCGGCGCGAAGCCGATGAACGAGGCCACGTATTTGCTTTCCGAATATTCACCCGTTTCCGGGTCCACCTTGTTCGCCGTGCCCGTCTTGCCCGCCAGCTGGTAGCCGGGTATCGACACCTCGCTGGCCGTGCCTTCCGGGCCGAGCACGCCTTCGAGCATTTCGCGCAGCCCGGCCGCCGTCCGGGCGGTGATCACACGATGACCGGCCGGCTCGGGCACCGGCCGCCCGCCGATCGCGCCCACGATGTGCGGCGGGCGCAGGATCCCGCCGTTGGCGATCGCCGCGTATGCGCTCGCCATCTGCATCGGCGTCACCAGCTCGCCCTGTCCGATCGGCAGGTTGCCCATCGAGGAGCCCGAGTATTCGCTCAGCGGCAGCGTCGCCCCCGCCTCCTCGCCGGGGAGATCGACGCCGGTCGGCCTGCCGAAACCGTAGCGGTGCACCCACTCGTTGAAGCGCTCCGCGCCCTCCAGTTTGGCGATCGTGATCGCGCCCACGTTGCTCGAGCGGGCGAGGATCTGCGCGGCGGTGAGAGTTTCTTCCGGGTGTTCGGTGTCGTCGTGGATCGTCCTTTCGCCGGCTTCGATCTCGTCGGGGATGTCGAAGGTGCTCGCCGGCGTGATCAGGCCCGCTTCCAGCGCCCCCGAGATCGCCACCACCTTGAACGTCGAGCCGGGTTCATAGTCCAGCCCCACCGCGCGGTCCTCCATGTCTTCCGGCGGCGAGGCCCCGGGGTCGTTGGCGTTCACCTGCGGCCAGCTCGCCAGCGCGAGGATCGCGCCGCTGCGGGGGTCCATCACGATCGCCGTCGCGTCTTTCGGCGCGAAGTCGCTCGCCACCGCTTCCAGCACGTCTTCAGCGCGCTGCTGGATGTTCGCGTCCAGCGTCAGCGTCAGCGACCGGCCGGGCGCCTCGCGGCGCGTTTCCGTGATCGACACCGGCTGCCCCAGCGCGTCGCTGACCACGCGGCGCTGCCCCGAGCGCCCGTTCAGCAGCGCGTTCTCCGAGTATTCGAGACCCGACAAGCCGTTGCCTTCCGTGCCGAGCGCGCCCAGCACCTGCGCCGCCAGCGTGCCGCGCGGGTACACGCGACGCATCACCGGCGTACCCGTCACGCCCGCTATGTTCAGCGCGAGAAGCGCCTGCGCCGCGTGCGCCGGAAGCGCGCGCGCCAGGTACACGAAGCCGCTGCGCTCCGACAGCTTTTCCAGCACGCTCGCCTGCGAGCGTCCCAGCAGCGGCGCCAAGCGCTTGGACGCTTCCAGCGGATCGGTGACCAGGTAGGGGTCCGCAGAGATGTCCTGCGCCGGTTCGGAGACAGCCAGATCGACGCCGTTGCGGTCGGTGATCGTGCCCCGCGGCGCGGGCACCGTTTCATAGGTCAGCTGCTGGTCGCTCGCCGCCTTGCGCAGCGCGCTCCCGCGCACCACGCCCAGGTACAGCGTGCGTCCCGCCGCGACCGCGAGCAGCACGAAGAACAGCCCGAAGATCGCGCCGACGCGGCGCTGCAGTACCGCCACTTCGCTATCCCGAGCCCTCTGCCTCGCTGCCCCCGACCCCGCCCGCCGCGCCGGGCGTGGCTTCGTTTGCCTGCCCGTGCCCTTCAGGGTATGCCCCTTGGGGTGCGCTCGCGGTGCCCGAGCCGGCGCTGCCGGCCGCCGAGGACCCAGCCGCCGGGGACCCAGCCGCCGGGGACCCGGCCGCCGGGGACTGTTCTGTGGAGGCGCCGGCTGCGCCCGCCTGCGCGTGCCCTTCGGGGTATGCCCCTTGGGGTGCGTCAGCGCTGCCAGAGGAAGTAGTCCCTGTGCCCCCTTCGCCCGCACCAGCGCCCGCGCCGTGCACCGGCGTGCTCAGCGCGGCCGCCGCGAGCGCGACGTCCGCCCGTGGGTCGGACGTGAGGAAGCGCAGGGCGCCGATCGGCACGACCTCCATGCCCATGTGCTCGGCCTGCGACTGCACGCGTTCGCCGGCGGCCAGTTCGGAGCCTTCGATGCCGAGCGCCGCATTCTCGCGCTGGAGCTGTGCCTCGTGCACCAGCGCGCGGCCGATCCTGGCGTTCAGCAGCAATGCCAGCAGCTGCAGCAGCACGATGCCGATCAGCGCGAACGCGATCAGCGCTATCCACACGCGCCCGCGGATGAGCCGATCGAGCGTTCGCTGCTGGCAGGCGCGCTGCACGACGCCCAGGACTCCGAGCGCGAGGCCGCTCTCGGGGCGCGTGGCTGGCTGCGC
>JASHYF010000080.1 GCA_030043235.1 Solirubrobacteraceae bacterium
GATCGGGCGCCTGAAGTTCAAGCTGCACGCGACGCGCGGCGCGAAGCTCGACGTGCACCTGAACGCCACCGGGCGCAAGCTGCTCGCCAGGGGCAAGTCGATCTCGGCGACGCTGGCCGTGAGCCTGACGATGGGCAAGTCCAAGAAGCCGACCCGCTACACCTCCTCGTTGACCGTGGTGCCGGCCAAGGCCGCGCGCGCGAAGTGACGTAAGCTGGCCGGCGGGCCGCGAGGCGGGGCGTCGGGTGCATGAACCCGTGTCGGTGCCGAAAACTCGATCGCGCCCACAGGACGGCGAGAAACCGCTGGGTGTCAGGCTGCTTTGAGGTGGTGCCGCAGAGCCTTGCGGATGAGCTCCGAAGGGGTGGTGCCCTCGGTGGCCGCCTGCTCGAGCAACCGGCTTCGTAGCTCGGGGTCGAGCCGCACCGACTCGACGGTCGCCGGAGAGGCGCCGAGCGTTGGACGACCACGCTTGTCGCGCCGGGCGATCAGCGTGTCGACGTCACATCCAGCCTCGGCCTCAGCGGCGAACTCCTGGACCTCGCGGTCGGCGATTGGGCGACCGGAGCTGGGTTCCCGGCCGTGTCCGGGCCCGGGTACCAGCCAGCGTTCTGGGTCATCACCGGCATCTTCGACAGCGAGCGCACGGTTGATCGCGTGGAGGATTGTGGGTGCCGAAGACTCGATCAGGCGCCAGAGGCCAGCTCGTCGATGTGCTCTGCTGGGATGGCCCTCGTGCTCGCATGCGCGCAGCAGGCGACTGTCGGCGGTCAGGAGCGGCACGTCGATCGCCTCGGCCGCGCAGCCGCGTAAGCTGCGTCGTAGGCGCTCATGCGGCCACGGAGGGCCCAGATGCGCGTCCGTCGATCTCCAGCGGCGGATCCGGCGGTAGTGGCCGCGGATGGAAGGCCCAGTAGCCATCTCGTCCGCTCTCGGCGAGCCGAAACTCGCCCGCGCGACCGCTGCCGCTAGGCGCAGCCGGTGTTTCGCGATCGCTTAGCACCCAACACTCTTAGTAAGCGATAAGGCTGGAGCCCTTATCAAGCACTGTCTGGTGGCAGCGATCGCTTGCTACCCCTGCGCTTTTCGGCGCCGAATCCGTCGCCCGAGCTTTGCAAGCAGGGGTCACCGGTTCGATCCCGGGTTGGCTTTCCATTTCTTCTTGTCGGCAAACAAACCGACTGCCGCGCCGGCTATGACTCGCCTTCGGTCCTGCTCACGTCGGGAGGCGACTCCTCCTCGTGCACGCTCGCGGGGCTACTCGCAAGCCCCTTGCTCAGGAGGTCGCGGATGTCGCAGCTCACGAGTGTGCCGCCGCCTTGGTCAGCCGCCGCTACGTAAGCTGCGTCGTACACGGAGATCGTGTGCTCGTCGGCGATCCTCGCGGCGCGGCTGAGCAAACTTGTCGTAGACGCTACGACCCCGCCGTCACCGGAGATCCGATCGATCGCTTCCAGCAATGGGGCGACACGCCCGAGCTCGCACCAGCCTCGGACTGCTACGTTCGCCACCTCGTATCGGGCGAGATCGAGGGTGGTGAGCGTCACATCGGGATCGGCGAGTAGCGCCCGGGAAGGTCCGTGTAGCTCATCATCTGAATCGAACGCCGCGAGGATCACGCTGGCGTCCAACAGCAGCGTGCTCACGCTATGGCCTTGTGGCTTTCACCTGCTCGGCAGCCGCACCGCCATGCCGTGCAGCCTGCCTCAGAAGCCTGTCCATGGCTGCCGCACGATCCGTGCGACGCCTGCGCAGCGCGGAGTCCGCGAACTCGCGCAGCACCGCGCTACGGGACGTGCCGAGGCGGGTCGCCTCGGCATCGACCTCGCTCAGGAGATCGTCCGGCATAGACACCATGACCTTCGCCATGCCCGCAGTATACCGTGGTATACGACTGGAAGCGGCACGCATCATCACTCGCGGCTTTCGCTCTCGTCGACAAGCAGGCGCGTCGTGGCCCGCGTCACACGGTGGGTGAACCGGCAGCTCGACGTGCCGCACGGGGACCCAGCAGGCTCTTGATCACGTTTGGGGGGCCGGGCTTCGCCATGAGGAAGCCCTGGCCCATTTCGCAGGCCATCGCCTCGAGTGAGGCCAGCTGGCTCTCCTCCTCGATGCCCTCTGCGATCACCGCGAGCGAGAGGGCTCGGCCCACGCCCAGGATGGCCTCGAGCAGCTCGCTGGCGCGCAGCAGCTCGCGGCTCCACGCCCCGCTGTTCAAGGCTGCCACGAGGCTCATGTCGATCTTGAGGATGTGTACAGGCAGGCGTTGCAGGCTCGAGAGCGACGCGTCTCCGGTACCGAAGTCGTCGATCGCGACGCGCACGCCGAGCGTCCTGAGAGCCTCGAGCTGCTTGCAGGCAGCGAGCACGTTGCGCGCGAGCGTCGTCTCGGTGATCTCGAGCGTCAGCAACGAGGGCCTTATCGCAGACTCTTCAAGCGCGCGGCGAACATCCTCGACGAAGTCCCTTCGCCCGAGCTGATAGGCCGAAACGTTCACCGAGACACCGAGCTCGAGGCCGTCCGCCGCCCATGCCGCCGCCTGGCGGCAGGCCTCATCGAGCACCCAGCGCCCGATCGGTACGATCAGCCCGCTCTCCTCGGCCAGCGGGATGAAGTCATCCGGGGACACGACGTCTCGCTGTGGATGGCGCCAGCGGATCAGCGCCTCAGCGCCGGCGAGCTTGCGGCTCGGCAGCTCGAAGATCGGCTGGTAGAGCAGGAAGAGCTCTCCGCTGCCCACCGCGGCGCTCAGATCGCGCTCCAGCTCCGGGCGGCCCTCCACTCCGATGGCGATGCTCGCGTCGAACAGCTTGTAGAGGTCCTTTCCGGCCCCCTTGGCGTTTGGGCGATGAGCGTTGTTATCGGGCACGATCGTGTTCGGTTGTGAAGCTTGCTACTGCGGGGATCGGGCTGGAAGCGGGCTTCTGTCGGGGTTTCAGGCCGTCTCTGGACCGATGATCGAGTGGCAATCCCGGCTCAGCGCTCGCTCGTCCGTGAAACCCTCACAAGCGGACCGTCCCGGCCGGCGTTCGACTCATTTGGTCTCGCCTACGAGTGGGCTCGAGCGGCCAGCGCGCGGTCCGGGTCGTGCGCCGTGGGTTGCCGACGGGCGTGCGAGGCGCGAGAAGCCCCGCGCGCCGGGGCCGCTGCGTGCGCTCGCGCGGCACACAGAAGCTGCTCGACCGAAGCGCGCAGGGCGCTCAGCAACACCTCGAGGTCCGGCACGGTGTCGCGGTCTGCGACCACGCCGAAGCACACGTTGCCGTCATAGCTCAGCGCGGCAATGCCCACGGCGTGCTCGGCGGCGAGCGGCACGAGCGGATGGATCTCGCGCAGCGGCGCTCCGAAGGCATACAGCGTGTGCTTCGGACCGGGCACGTTCGTGATGGTCACGTTGAACAGCCGGGTGGCGTAGAGAGCCTGCGCGATCGTGGCGTGGATGACCGGCGGCGCCAGCCCTGCAATCTCGATCACGGCCGTGGTGCCCGCGGCTTGCTGCCCATCAGACTTCAGCGACATGGAGCGGGTCACGGTTTCCCGATAACGGAGCACCGGATCGGTCTCCGCCACGGGCAGCTCCAGGAACAGCGACGAGATCCGATTTCCCAGCGCGAGGTGCTCACTCGCGACGCGGACGTTCATCGGGACCATCGCGCGCAGCCCCCCGGTGGGCGGTGGCTCGCCGCGGGACTGAAGTAGCGCCCTCAGCCCGCTCGCGGCGACCGCGAGCACGACATCATTGAGCGTGCCGCCGAGGGAGCTCTTGATCTCCTTCAAGTCCGCTAGCGGGACGAGCACGACATCGAAACGGCGCCTGGTGCCGATCGGCACGTTCAAGCTCGTGCGCGGCGCCGCGTGAAGCTCCACGCTCACGATCATGGCGAGCGCCGATCGCGCCCTGCGCAGCGCATCACGCGGGTGAAGCACGTCATGGGCCCCCATCTGAGCCGTCTGCACGATCGTGTCAACCGGCAGCAGCGCCGCGCACGCGTGCGTCAGCGAAGCCAGCGAGCCGGGAGCGGGTGGGTGGGCGGTAGACGTTCCGCCGCGGGCATCGAAGGAGCAAGGCCTGCCGCCGCCACTCACGGAGGAGTGTGACGACGAAACGGCCAGGCCCGTGTTCGGCGTAGCGTCGAGCAGCAGGTGGCCGACGTCCACCGAGCCGACGCCGTCGACCATGCAG
>JASHYF010000081.1 GCA_030043235.1 Solirubrobacteraceae bacterium
GGTCGCCGAAGCGCGCGCGCTGCGTCATGGCTGCAGGCACGCGGTGGTGGCCGCTTCGATGATCGCCATGTATCTCTCCAAGGACTCCGCCCGAACGCCACAGCTGCGCGCGGGTTCGAGCGTTTTCATTCGCGCAGGCGGCTCGCTCACGCGCTTGCTGCTCCCGATCCTGCGCGTATGGCGCATCGCCTACGCCCAGCGCTCGGCGTGATCCCACTGAGCCCCCTGAATGAAATAGTTAGAACTAAATAGTCAGCCGCGACCTAGTGTCTCACGGCGGGAACCGTAATCATCGCTGGGTGGCGAATGAGACGAAGATTTGCACTCGGTGGTGGCTGGCAGGATGAGCAGGCTGAGGACTCGCGTGAGCGCGGCGCGAGCGCTCAGGAGGGGTAGTGCCTGTGCAGGCTGAGCGCCGGCGCGCGCGCGTGCGCTCGAGCGCCCCGCGGCGAGCTGCGGCAGGCGCGCAGAAAGTCGTGATCGAGCTCTCGCGCGCTCAGGTCAATCAGGTCGTGCGCGAGGCGTCCGAGGAGGGCGCGATGTCGACGCTTCTGAACGGGCTGGGCGACCTGAGGGAAACACTCTCGCGCGAGTTGGAGGCCGGCGGGCCCTCGCAGATGGACGATCGCCGGTTGTCGCGCTCGTTGTTGCTGGGCTTGTTGGTGTTGGCGTTGTTGCCGGCCGATGGCTCGACTGTGGGAATCGGCGAGATCGCGGCGGTGACGGGGATGAGCAAGAGCACGAGCCATCGGTATGTCTCGACGCTCGTGTCCGTTGGCCTGGCTGAGCGCGATCCGGTGACGCGGACCTACCGGCTGGCGGGTGGGGGTGGCGCTGGTGGCTGAGCGGGAGCCGTGCGCGGTGGACGGGGCTGGCGTGGTGGTGTGCGACGAGCCTGGGCTGGGGGTGTTGCTGGCGGATCTGCTGGATCGCGAGCGTGCGCATGCGGTGGTGGGCATCGCGCCGTGCGGCGAGCAGGAGGGGCCGGTGCTGGCGGCGGGTGAGGTTCGTGCGGTGGTGGGGGAGCGCACGCACGTGTATGTGCTCGAGGGGGAGTTCGTGTTGGGGCGGTTGGAGGAGGAGTTGGGGTCGCGGCTGGCGTTGCCGTTTGACGCGGTGCGGGTGTGGTGGCCCGATTTGAGCTTGCGCAGCGACCCGGGCGATCATCCGTTGGCGGTGGCGCTGGACGGCGAGGCGGAGGCCGACACGCTGGCGGAGCTCGCGCGCCAGTTCGACCTCTCGCGCCCGCATGTGCGGCGTGAGATCGCGCTGCTGGAGGATTGCCTCGCGCTTGCCGAACACAACCTGCAGCTCGTCACGGCGCAGAACGCGAAGACCGCCGAGCGCCTGCGCGACGCGCACCGCGAACGCCACCGCGAAGCCATGCGCGCGGACAGGGCCCTCGGCTATGAGGACCCCGGCGGCGTGGCGCGGCCGTCGGGCCAAGCCTGCTGAGATGCGCTCGCGCTCTGCGTGCGCGTGCAAGGCGGCGTGGCGCCGAGCAGCGCGATGCCGCCCAGCGCCGCGAACGGGATCAGGTCGCGCAGCTGTGCTGGCGTAGGCCACGGCTGCTCCAAGGGCGCAGGCATTATGTGACACTGCCCGCCGTGAACGGGCGCCAGCCGAAGGTGGCGGTTGTGGGGCACGTCGAGTGGGTGCAGTTCGCGCGCGTTCCCCACGTGCCGCGCGCCGGCGAGGTGGTCCACGCGAGCGAGCCCTTCGAGGAGCCCGCGGGAGGAGGCGCGGTGGCGGCGGTGCAGCTCGCGCGGCTCGCCGGCGCCTCCGTGCTGCTCACCGCCCTCGGCGACGACGACTACGGCCACCGCACGCAGCCGCGCATGGAGGAGCTCGGGGTGCAGGTGCGTGCGCGGCTGCTCGACGCGCCCACCCGCAGAGCCGTCACGCTCGTCGACGACCGGCGCGAGCGCACGATCACCACGTTCGGCGAGCGCTTGGAGCCACGCGGCGAGGACCGCGAGCTGGAGTGGCAGGGCTTGGCCGGCGCCGACGCCGTGTACTTCACCGCCGGCGACGAGGGCGCGCTGCGCGCCGCCCGCGAAGCCGCCCGCGTGCTCGTCGCGAGTCCTCGAGCCCGTCACGCCCTCGGGCACGGCGTGCCCGTCGACGCGCTCGTGCTCAGCGCCGACGACCCCATCGAGCGGGAGCAGCTCGCCCGCGTGGGCGACGAAGCGGACGTCGTCGTGCTCACCGAAGGCGAGCACGGCGGCCGCTATCGAACGCGCTCGGGCGAGACCGGGCGGTGGCAGCCGGTCACGCCCCCCGGCGAGCCCGTGGACGCGTACGGTTGCGGGGACTCCTTCGCCGCCGGCGTCACCTACGGCCTCGGCGCCGGCCTGGAGCTGGCCGGCGCGCTCGCGCTCGGAGCCCGCTGCGGCGCCGTGTGCCTGACCGGGCGCGGACCCTACGGGCGCCAGCTCACAGCCGAGGACCTGCGCGGGTCCTCGGCTGTGATGGCATCCGGCCGGGCTCGACGACCGGGCGGATGGTCGCCCGTGTGACGACGCCGGGTGCGGCTCGACGACCTCGATGCGGCGTAGCCACGTATGATCCCGCGCCGCCATGGACTTCGAGCAGATAAGCGCCGAGCTGGCCGACCGCATTCTCACGATCACGCTCAACCGGCCCGAGCGGCTCAACGCGTGGACCGCGCGGATGGGGCTGGAGATGCGCGCCGCGTTCGACCGTGCCGATGCCGACGACGAGGTGCGCGCGGTCATCGTCACGGGCGCCGGCCGCGGCTTCTGCGCGGGCGCCGACCTGGCGAGCGGCGGCGACACCTTCGACTATCGCAAGCGTCAGGGTGGCGCGCCGGAGGACACCGAGCCCCAGGCCGAGCCGCAGGAGGCCGAGCCGCAGGGCGCCGAGCCCGGGGGCGCCGGCCGGCACCGCGACAACGGCGGCGAGCTCACGCTGCGCATCTTCGACTCCAAGAAGCCGGTCATCGCCGCCATCAACGGGCCGGCGGTGGGCGTCGGCGCGACGATGACGCTGCCGATGGACGTGCGCCTCGCCGCCGAGGACGCGCGCATCGGCTTCGTGTTCGCGCGGCGCGGCATCATCCCCGAGGCGTGCTCCAGCTGGTTCCTGCCCCGCGTCGTCGGCATCAGCCGTGCGATGGAGTGGGTCGCCACGGGGCGCGTGTTCTCCGCGCAGGAGGCGCACGAAGGCGGGCTCGTGCGCAGCCTCCATCCCAAAGACGAGCTGCTCGACGCCGCCCGCGCGCTCGCGCGGGAGATCGCCGAGAACACCGCGCCCGTGTCCGTCGCCCTCGCGCGCCAGCTGATGTGGCGGATGCTCGGCGCCGAGCACCCCATGCTCGCCCATCGCGCCGACTCGCGTGGGATGGCCGCGCGCGGGCGGTCGGCCGACGCCGTCGAGGGCGTCACCGCGTTTCTGGAGAAGCGCCCCGCGCGCTTTCCCGATCGGGTCAGCGACGGGCTGCCCGACGTGATGCCCGGGTGGAGCGCGCCCGAGTTCCAGTAGCTCGCCGAGGCGCGGGCCACGGGCGAGCGCGCTCCACGCCGGCCGGCAGGCCGGCCTCTCAAAAACTCGGCAGCTCCTGCACCAGCGACAGCACCGGCGCGAACAGGTCGCCGCGGTCGGCCACGCGCGCGAGCACCTCGTCCGCCTCGAACGAGAGGCTCGCGGGGTCGCCGGAAGCGCGGGTCGCCTCCACCTCCTCCCACGCCACCGGCGTGGACACTGTGGGACGCTCCATCGCCCGCAGCGAGTACGCGCACACGGTCGTCTTCTTCGTGTCGTTCTGGCTCCAGTCGATCAGCACCCTGCCCGTCCGCCGCGCCCGCGTCATGCGCGAGACGATCAGCTCGGGGTCGGACCGCTCCAGCAGCTCCGCGACCGCTTTCGCAAACGGCTTCGTGCGCCCGTAGTCCACGCCCTCGCGGTTCAGCGGGATGTACACCTGCAAGCCCTTCGAGCCCGACGTCTTCGCGAAGCTCTCCAGGCCCACGCCCGCGAACGTCGCGCGCAGCAGCATCGCCACGCGGCAGCACTCAACCATGCCCGCCGGGGCGCCCGGGTCGAGGTCGAACACCACCGCCGTCGGCCGCCGCATGTCCTCGGCGCGCGCCAGCGGCACGTGCAGCTCGATCGCCGCCAGGTTCGCCAGCCACACGACCGTCGCCTCGTCCTCCGCCAGGACGTAGTCGACCCTCTTGCCTTCCGCCGGCAACGACACCGTGCGCACCCACTCCGGACGGTGCGCCGGCGCCTGCTTCTGGAAGAACGACTTCGCGCCCACGCCGTCCGGCCAGCGCGTCACCGTCAGCGGGCGGCCGGCCAGGTGCGCGAGCAGCACCGGCGCCACGCCCGCGTAGTACTCGATCACGCCGCGCTTCGTCAGGCCCGCCTTCGGATACAGAGCCTTGTCCAGGTTCGACAGCTTCAGCTCGCGAGTGCCCACCCGCGCGAGGCCGGCTTTGGAGGAGGTCTCCTCGATCGACAGGCGCCCGCCCTCCGCCTCCGGGCGAGAGTCCACGCCGGCGCGTGCTCCGCCCGCGCGTGATCCGCCCGCGCGTGATCCGCCGGCGCGGGCATCGCCGCTTGCACGGCGGCGGGCGCCGGCTCGCTCCCGGGCAGCGGCCGCCTTCGTGGCGGCGTAACCGGTGGTGAGGTCCTCGCGCACCACCTGCGCGGCGTCCTTGTCCTCGCGCAGCCCCTGGTACACGGGCGCGCGCAGGCTGCCGCCCTCCGTCCAGTGCGCGAAGCGCACCTCCGCCACGAGCCGCGGCTCGCAGTACACGGCCTCGCGCGGCGGGCGCTCCCCTTGCGTGAAGGGCGAGCCCGCGCGCTCCAGCGGCGCCAGCCGCTCGGACAGGCGGCGCAGCTCCGCCTCGTCGAAGCCGCTGCCCACCCGGCCCACGTAGCGCAGCGCGCCGCCCCGCTCGTACACGCCCAGCAGCAGCGCGCCGATCGTGCCGCGCCGCTTGCCCTTGCCGGGCATCCAGCCGCCCACCACGAACTCCTGGCGCCCCACGCTCTTCACCTTCACCCAGCTGCGCGCGCGCACTCCCGGCTCATACACGGAGTCGAGCCGCTTGGCCACGATCCCCTCGAGGCCCTGCTCGGCGCTCGCCCGCAGCAGCGCCTGGCCTTCGCCGCGTCGTCCCCGGAGGGGGAGCACGTGCTCGGGCGTCTGCCAGCGCTCGCCCGTCAGGTGCAGCTCGCTCAGCAGCTCGCGGCGATCGCTGTACGGCAGGCCCATCACCGAGTGGCCGTCCAGCCACAGCAGATCGAAGATCATCAGCGTCACCGGCGCGTCCTTCGCCAGCCGTTGTGCCCGCGCCCTGCTCGCCACGTGCATGCGCCGCTGCAGCGCCGCGAAGCTCGGGCGGCCCTGCGCGTCGAACGCCACGATCTCGCCGTCCAGCACCGCGCCGTGCGAGCTCAGCGCGCCCTTCAGCCGCTGCAGCTCCGGATAGCTGTCGGTCATGTCGTTCAGGTTGCGGCTCTCCATGCGCAGCTCTCCCGGGCGCGAGTACACGATCGTGCGCACGCCGTCCCACTTGATCTCATACGCCCAGCCACCGTCCTCCGCCGGCAGCTCGCCCGCGCGCGCCAGCATCGGCACCACGTGCTCCGGCATCGCTTCGCGCGCGCTGTCCGCCGGCGGGTCCATGCGGTGGATCATCCAGTCCTTCGGGCGCTCTCCCCGCTCGATCGCAAACAGCGCGTAGCGCGCGTCCACCCGCTCGCCGTGCAGCGCCACCTCCACCTTGCGCCGCTCCCACTTCAGCGGCTCGTACGTGCCGCGATCCCAGATCGAGATCGTGCCCGCGCCGTACTGGCCCTTGGGGATCTCGCCGTGGAAGTCCAGGTACTCCAGCGGGTGGTCCTCCGTCGCCGCCGCAAAGTGGTTTTCGCCCGGCGCCTCCGGCAGGCCCTTCGGCAGCGCCCACGAAGCCAGCGCGCCCTCGTGCTCCAAGCGCAGGTCCCAGTGCAGGCGCCGCGCGCCGTGCTCGTGGATCACAAAGCGTGGGGGGCTATCCACGAGCGGAGCGCGCTCCTGGGCCGACGCATCCGCGGCCGCGTCGGCCACCTCGACCGGCGGCTCCGGGGTCGCGGCGAAATCGCGTTTCGCGCGGTAGCGCTTCAGGCGTCCGGCAGCGGGCGTCGTGCCGGAGGACGAGGCATGGGCGGCTGGCGAGCCGGCCGTCGAGCCGGCGGTCAGGTCTCTACTGTGTTTTCGCCGACCGGTAGCCATGGTTATACGGACGACGGGATGTCACTGTGGCTTCGCCGACCGGTAGCCATGGTCATACGGTTACGGGGAGAAGCGGCTGTGATTTGCCGAGCGGTAGCCATGGCTATACGGCCAAGTCGTCGAGGAGCGCTCGGCCAGCCCGCGAACGGCGAGCTAACGCTTCGCCGCTGCCCGCGAGCCGGCGGGTTTTTTGGCGGCCGGGTTTTTCGCAGCCGCTTTCGTGTTCGCCCGTCCAGGGGTGGGTTTTCCAGCCGGAGGCTTTTTCGCCGCCGCTTTGCGCGCTTTGGCCGCCCCGGGCGCCCCGGCGCCTTCGCGGGCGCGCACCGCTTCCAGGCTCGCCTTCAGCGCGCTCATCAGGTCGGGCGCCGGCTGTGCCAGCTCTTCCGGCGGCGGCTGCACCGCGATCGCCTTGCCCTGCGCCTTGCGCTCGATCAGCTCGAGCACCTCTTCGCGGTAGGTGTCGCGGAACTCGTCCGGGTCGAAGTCGCCGGCCAGCGATTGCACCAGCTGCTTGGCCACGTTCAGCTCGCGCTTGGTCGTCTTCACCTCGCTCGCCTCCGCCACCTCGTCCAGGCGCTCCGGCGGGAGCACTTCGTCCGCGAACAGCATCGTCGCCATGCCCAGCGCCTCGCCCATCGGACGCACGGCCACGAGCTGCTCCTTCGAGCGGATCACCACGCGCGCGATCGCCACCTTGTTCGTCTCGCGCATCGCCTCCAGCAGGAGCCGATAGGGCTTCGCGCCGCCGGCGCCCGGCGCCAGGTAGTACGGGTGGTCGTAGTACACGGGGTCGATCTGTGAGAGATCCACGAACTCCTCTATCTCTATCGTCCTCGTCTTCTTCGGCTCCAGCGCCTCCAGCTCGCCAGGCTCGATCACCACGTAGCGGTCGGGTGCCAGCTCGTAGCCTTTGACCACGTCCTCGTACGGGACCTCCTCGCCGCTCGAGGGGTCCACGCGCCTCTGCGCCACGCGCACGCCGCTCTTGCCCGACAGCTGGTGGAAGCGCACCGTCTTGCGGTCGACGGCGCTGTACAGCTTCACCGGCACCGTCACCATGCCGAAGCCAATCGTGCCCGTCCACATCGCGCGGGGCATGACCAATTACTACCACCTGGCGTCCGGCTCGACCACCCCTGCAAACTCCCTGCCCGCTCCCTCCGCCGCCGCTTGCGCGTGATCGCCCGCGCCGTCTCCCCCTGCGCCGGCGCCCGCGCCCGCCGAGATCCGCGCCGAGTAGATCGACGGCGCTCCCAGCACGCGCGCGAGCACCGTCGCCTCGACCACCGCCAAGAGGATCGGCACCATCAGCGCGTCCGCATGGCGGGTCAGCTCGAGCATCAGCACCACCGCCGCCAGCGGCCCCTGCATCGAGGCTCCCAGCACCGCCGCGCCGCCGATGATCGCGTAGCTCCCCAGCGGCGCTCCCGGCCAGATCTGCGTCCACGCGTCTCCCATCAGGCCGCCCAGCAGCACGCCGTACGCGAGCGTCGGCGTGAACAAGCCGCCCGGCGCGCCGCTGCCCAGGCACGCGGCCGTCACCAGCGGCTTGAGCACCAGCAGCACCGCCAGCAGCGCGACGCTCAGGCGCCCCACCAGCGCGAGCTGCACCACCGGTTTGCCGTTGCCCAGCAGCTGCGGGTAGGCGATCGCGATCGCGCCGAGCGCCGTGAACACCGCGATCGGCGCCGCCACGCGCAGCCACCCGCCCGGACGCAACGCGTGCGCGCGCGCGATCAGGCGGATCCACGCGATCGCCGCCAGCCCCGCGATCGGGCCGAGCACCGCCGCCCACACGATCTGCGCCGCGTGCACGTGGTAGGTGGGGATCGCGTACGTCGGCGCCGTCGGCAGCGCGATCCACGCCGTCGCCGTCGCGATCAGCGAGGTCGCCAGCGCCGGCAGCACCAGCGGCAGCGTCAGCGTCCCCAGCAGCACCTCCAGCGCGAACAGCGCGCCGCCCAGCGGCACGTTGTACACCGCCGCCATGCCCGCGCCCGCGCCGCACGCCACCAGCAGCCGCCGCTGCCACTCCGGCACTCGCGCCCAGTCGCTCAGCGCGCTAGCGACCGCCGCGCCGGTCTGCTGCGGCGCCGCCTCGCGACCGAGCGACGCGCCGAGCGCGACGATCACGATCGAGTGCACCGCGCGCGCCAGGCTGCCGAGCAGCGGCAGCCTCCCGCCACGTAGCCAGATCGCCTCCGTGACCTCGCCTACCCGTCTCTCTCCGGGGGCTGCGCCGCTCCCCGAGCGGCGCAGCATCCATGTGATCAGCGCCCCTCCCACGCCTGCCACCAGGCCGCCGATCGCCAGCACCAGCACCCTGTGGCCCGAGGACGTGCGCTTCACGCCGTCCAGGAAGTCGCCGGCGCGGTACGACCACGCGAGGTGCTGGATCGCGCGCAGCAGCTCGATCAGCGCCGCGCCGCCCAGGCCGGCGCCCACCCCGACCAGGGCCACCAGCATCCAGAAGCGGGGCCTGTAGGAGGCGACGATCCCCTGGCCCGGCACGTTCGGCTGCGGTGTCGATCGATGCACGCACCCTGAAGTCTGACGGCGCAGCCGACGGCGAATGTGAACACGTCGGCCTCTGCACGCGCGCGCTCGCCGCCGGTCCACCGCGCGCGACCCTCACATCAAAAAAAATCGTATGGCGATCGTCTTGCGGCGGGCAGGATGCGCGACCGGCCGTGCGGGTTCTCACACAAAACTGGCCAGCCGGCCAGTATGATTCGGCGACGATCCGGTGGCGAGCATGGAGGTCTGCGAGATGGCGACGGTTGGGCGCGACATACAGGCAGTGGAATTGACCGAGCAGGCGCTGTGGCAGGAGGGCCCGCCGCTCGAGCTGTTCAAGGAGATGCGCCGCAGCTGCCCAATCCACCGCACCGAGAGCTTCGAAGAGTTCCCCGAGGAGGACGGCTTCTGGTCGGTCACCACAGCGGATGACATCCACACCGTCAGCCGCGACTGGAAGACCTACTCCTC
>JASHYF010000082.1 GCA_030043235.1 Solirubrobacteraceae bacterium
CGCCCGGGCGCCCGCCACGCTCGAGGCGACTGCCACCACGTCCGCCTCGCGGCCGTGCACCGTGTCCAGCAGCGCCTGCAGGTTGGTGCCCGTGCCCGACACAAGCACGGCGATGGGAAGGCGCTCGCTCACCGCCGGCACGATAGCTGTGAGCAAGATCACAGAGCCCGCATGCGCGCTGGCGTTTAATCGACGGCAGGGGGAAGGGGGCGTTCGCACCGACATCCGGAGGACACTTGCCATGCTCCTATCAATCGCAGTCACCCTCGCCATCGTGGGCGTGCTGGGCGGCGCGCTGCGCACGCGGCGCAACGGCAGCTTGATCGTCAGCCGGCCGTACAACAACCGCTACAACGACGCGGCGGGCGCGCGCGAGGATCACCTCGCGTGAGCGTCAAGCGCCGATCAGCGACGGCGCCTGACCGCGCGCGTCCGCGCCGTCCTCGAGCGAGTACTTGCCGGCGGCCGCGTCGCTGCCGGCGAGCGGGTACTCGCCGGTGAAGCACGCGTCGCAGTGCGTGGCGCGCGTGGCGCCCACGGCCTCGTAGACGCCCTCGAGCGAGAGGTAGTGCAGCGAGTCGCACCCGAGCTCGGCGGCGACCTGCTCGGTGGTGCGCCCGTGCGCGATCATCTCCTCGCGCGTTGACATGTCGATGCCGTAGTGGCAGGGGTGCTTGACGGGCGGCGCGGAGATGCGCATGTGGATCTCCGCGGCGCCCGCGTCGCGCAGCATCTGCACGATCTGGCGCGTGGTGTTGCCGCGCACGATCGAGTCGTCGACGACGACCAGGCGCTTGCCGGCGATGACCTCGGGCAGCGGGTTGAACTTCAGCCGCAGCCCGTGCTTGCGCAGCTCCTGCCCGGGCTGGATGAACGTGCGCGCGACGTAGCGGTTCTTGACGAAACCGTCGTCCTGAGGCAGGCCGGCGGCGCGCGCGAGCCCGCGCGCGGCGGGGTTGCCGGAGTCGGGCACGGCGATCACCAGGTCGGCCTCCACAGGCGCCTCGCGCCACAGGATCTCGCCCATGCGCGAGCGCGCGACCTGCAGCACCCGATCGTTCATGCGCGAGTCGGGCCGCGCGAAGTAGATGTACTCGAACACGCAGAACGCGCGCCGCTGCCCACCGTCGACGATGCGACTCTCCAGGCCGTGCTCGCCGAGCGTGACGAGCTCGCCGGGCTGCACGTCGCGCAGGTAGCGCGCGCCGATGATGTCGAACGCGCACGACTCGCTGGCCACGCAGTAGCGAACGGAGCCTCCATACGCGGCCGCTCCGCTGCGCGCGCCGGCCGCGCCGCTGCGCGCGCCGGCCGCTCCGCTGCGTGCGCCGGAGGCCGCCCCGCTGCGTGCGCCGGAGGCCGCCCGCTGCGTGCGCCGGAGGCCGCCCCGCTGCGTGCGCCGGAGGCCGCTCCGCTGCGTGCGCCGGAGGCCGCTCCGTCGCCGGGCGCATCGGGCTCGGCTCGGTGCTCGTCGAGCGTGCCGATCGCGAGCGGGCGCAGGCCGTGCGGGTCGCGGAACGCGACCACGCGGTCCTTGGTCATGGCGACGATGGAGAAGGCGCCGCGCAGGCGCGGCAGCACCTCGGCGATCGCGTCCTCGACCCGCTCGGCCGGGTGGGTGGCGATCATCGCGGCGATGATCTCCGAGTCGGAGGTGGAGCTGAACGTGACGCCCGCCTCGACGAGCTCCGCGTGCAGCTCGAGCGCGTTGATGAGGTTGCCGTTGTGGGCGAGCGCGACCTCGCGGCGCGATCCGTTGGTCCCCTCCGAGCGCTGCACGGGCTGCGAGTTCTCCCACGCGTTCGAACCGGTGGTCGAGTAGCGCACGTGCCCGATGGCGAGCTGCCCGGCGAGCGTGCGCAGGTCGTTCTCGCTGAACACCTGGCTGACCAGGCCGAGCTCGCGGCGGGTGATGATGTGTCCGCCTGCGCCCTCCGCGGTGCCGCGATCGGCAGCCGCAATGCCCGCGGACTCCTGCCCGCGGTGCTGGAGCGCGTAGAGCGCGAAGTAGGAAAGCCGGGCGACGTCGTGGCCGGGCGCGTACAGGCCGAAGACCCCGCACTCCTCGCGTGGATGATCCTCGCGCCAGGCTTCCGCCGGGGCGTCTGCAGGCGATGGTCGCCGCCCTCCAGGCGGCGACGTGGACGAACGCATCACCATCACAAGCTAGCGGCTTTCAAGCGAACCGTCAGCCGCGACCCCTGAGCGCTCCAGCCACGCCTGGAACGGCTCGCCGGCGATGCGTTCGTAGGCCTCGATGTAGCGGGCGCGGGTGCCGGCGACGACCTCCTCGGGGATGGCCGGGGCGGGGGGCTTCTTGTCCCAGCCGCTCGCGGTCGCCCAGTCGCGCACGTACTGCTTGTCGAAGCTCGGCTGCCCGCGACCGACCTGATAGCCGTCGGCGGGCCAGTAGCGCGAGGAATCCGGCGTGAGCACCTCGTCGCCGAGCACGAGCGTCTGACCCGCCGCGAGCTCGTCGCCCTGGTCGAGCCCGAACTCGAACTTCGTGTCCGCGAGGATCACGCCGCGCTCGCGCGCGTGCTCGGCGGCGAAGGAGTACAGCTCGATCGAAGCGTCGCGCACGCGCTCCATCAGCGCCCGATCGCCGACGAGCTCGGCGGCGCGCTCGAAGTCGATCGCCTCGTCGTGGCCCACGTCGGCCTTGGTGGAGGGCGTGAAGATCGGCTCGGGCAGGCGCTCTGACTCGCGCAGGCCGGCCGGCAGCGCGATCCCCGAGACCGAGCCGGTGGCCTGATAGTCCCTCCAGCCCGAGCCGGTGATGTAGCCGCGCACGACGCACTCCACGGGAAGCATCCTCAGCTTGCGCACGACCAGCGCGCGCCCGCGCGCCTCCTCGGGGACGCCGTCGATGGTGGAGATCAGGTGGTTGGCGACGATGTCCGCGGTGCGTTCGAACCAGAACACCGACAGCCCCGTGAGCACCTTGCCCTTGTCCGGGATCGGCGTGGGATGCACGGCGTCATAGGTGGAGATGCGATCGCTCGCCACCATCAACAGGGCGGGCCCGTGGCCGTAGCCGACCTCCTCGAGGTCGTACATCTCGCGCACCTTGCCGCTGGCGACGAGAGGCAGCTCCGCGAGCGTGGTCACGTGGCGCGATGCTACCAGCGGCCGAGCGACCGGAGAGCGGCGCGCTCAAGCGATCGCGTCGAGCCGCGCGACGATCTCCCCGGCGTGGCGCACGTAGTGCCCGTAGTCGAAGATCGCGTCGAGGTCGAGGCCGCGCGCGCGCTCGTCGGCGGCCGAATCGGGAGACACTCGCTTCGCTCCCATCCCCGATTCGACCAGCAGCTCGCGCAGCGGCACGCGCTCGTCCCACGCGCGCTGCGCGAGCTCCTGCACGATGCGGTAGGCCTCGTCGCGGGGGGAGCCGGCCTCCACCAGCGCGAGCAGCAGGCGTTGGGAGAAGAGCGCGCCGTGCGTGAGCTCGAGGTTGGCGCGCATGCGCTCGGCGTCCACGCTCATGTCGCGCACGAGCGCGATCGTGCGGTGCTGGAGGTAGTCGAGCAGGATGGTCGAGTCGGGCAGGATCACGCGCTCGACGGAGGAGTGCGAGATGTCGCGCTCATGCCACAGCGCCACGTTCTCCAGCGCCGCCTGGGCGTTGCCGCGCAGCACGCGCGCGAGGCCGGCGATCTGCTCGCTCTTGACCGGGTTGCGCTTGTGCGGCATCGCCGAGGAGCCCTTCTGCCCGGCGCGGAACGGCTCCTGCAGCTCGCGCACCTCGGTGCGCTGCAGGTGACGGACCTCGGTGGCGAGGCGCTCGAGGCCGGCGCCCGCCAGCGCGATCGCGCACAGCAGCTCGGCGTGGCGGTCGCGGGGGACGACCTGCGTGGAGACGTCCTCGCGCGCGAGTTCCAGGCGCGCGAGCACGCGCGCCTCGAACTCGGGGCTGGTGGCCGCGTACGTGCCGACCGCGCCCGACACAGCACCGACGGCCACGTGCGCGAAGGCGCGCTGCAGGCGCTCGGCGTTGCGGTGGGCCTCGAAGGCGAAGCCCGCCAGCTTGATCCCGAAGGTGGTCGGCTCGGCGTGCACGCCGTGGGTGCGACCCACGCAGAGCGTGCCCACATGCTCGCGCGCCCGCGCCGCCAGCGTGGCGGTGAGCGCGCGGGCGCCGTCCACGATCACCGCGCCGGCTGCGCGCAGCTGCAGCGCGAGCGCCGTGTCGAGCACGTCGGAAGAGGTCAGCCCGAAGTGGATCCAGCGTCCGGCCTCGCCCACGGACGCGGCGAGCACGTCCACGAACGCCGCCACGTCGTGCTCGGTGACGAGCTCGCGCTCCTGCACCTCCGCCACGGTGAAGGCGGCGCCGCGGATCGCCTCCAGCTCCGCCTCGCCGGGACCGTCCACGCCGAGCAGGCGGGGCAGCTCCTCGCAGGCGGCCAGCTCGACCCGCCGCCATGCGTCCATGCGCGCCTCGTCGGTCCACACATCGCCGAGCTCGGGACGGGTGTAGCGAGCGATCACGTCTGCTGATTATCGCCGCGCGCCGGCCGCGGTGCCGGCCGGGGCGAGGCGGGGCGCCCGCGGCCGGCGGCGCGCGCC
>JASHYF010000083.1 GCA_030043235.1 Solirubrobacteraceae bacterium
CTCGTGCAGCGCGACGCCGGCGCGCGCGTGGCGATCGTGGAGGCCAACTTCCGCCGGCCCATCCAGTCGCGGCTGCTCGGTCTCAGCCCGAGCCACGGCCTCGCGGAGGTGCTGGCGGGGACGGTGTCGATCGACGACGCCATGCAGCAGCCGACGCCGATGATGCCGGCGGCCGGGGACGCGGAGCCGACCCCGCATGCGTCCGCGCCGGGGCTCGCGACCGCCGTGGCGACGCGTCACAGAACGGGGTCGCTGTTGCTGCTCGCCGGCTCCACCGCGGTCGCCAATCCGCCTGCGCTGCTGGGCGACGGCGCGATCGCGGGCGTGCTGCGCTCGCTGGCGGAGAGCTGCGACTACGTCCTGGTGGACGCGCCCTCGCCGCTGGAGGTCAGCGACGTCATGCCGCTGCTCAGGGTGGTGGACGGCATCGTGATCGTGGCGAGGGCCGGCCACACGCGCGAACCGTCCGCTCAGCGCTTCACGCAGCTCCTGGCTCGGAGCTCCGCGGCTACGGTGCTCGGGGTGGTCGCCAACTGTGTGTCCGAGAGAGACATATCCAGACATGGCCTCTCGACACTGTCGTCGCGGACGTGGCTCGGCAAACTGATCGGCTCGTGAGCGGGTCCTACCCGCCCGCGTGGGGCGCTTCCGGACGCGTGCACCCGGTGGTGCTGGACAGGCGCATCCGCGATCTGCTGCTGGTCGCTCTCGGCGGCGTGGTGGCGCCCGCGGCGCTGGCCCTCGGCCTGACCGTGGCGTTGCCGAACGTGAACGTGCTGCTGGTGCTCGCCGTGATCGGCGGCCTCGTCGGCGTGGTCGCGCTCATGAAGAGCGCCCGCCTGGAGCTGACGGCGACCGTCCTCGCGATCTACCTGCTGATGATGGACGGGCCGGTCAAGCTGGGGCTGAGCGGGCATGAAGAGACCGCGGTCACGCCCGACATCCTGATCGGCGCGGTCTGCCTCGGGGCGCTGCTGCGGATCCTCGTGCGCAGGGAACGCGTGAGGATGCCGCCGCTGGCCGCATGGGTGCTGGCGTTCGTCGGGATCGTGCTGGTCGAGGCCTTCAACCCGAAGACGGACGGCATCCTGCACGCGCTCGGCGGCCTTCGCCAGCAGCTGCAGTGGGTTCCCTTCTTCTTCTTCGGCTACGTGCTCATGCGCTCGAAGAAGCGCCTGCGGCTGATGTTCATCGTCGTGGGCGTGGCCGCGGTCGCCAACGCGGTCGTGTCCACCTACCAGGCCAAACTCAGCCCGACAACGCTCGCGAGCTGGGGCCCCGGCTATCGCAAGCTCTACCAGCCCGTGTCGGTCGGGGACAGCGCCAAACACGCGCGCGTCGCCTACACCGGTGAAGGCGAAGCGCAGGTGCGCCCCACCGGGCTCGGCTCCGACAGCGGCTTCAGCGGCGGCGTGGGGATGCTCGCGCTGCCCTTCAGCCTGGCGCTGCTCGCGACCTGGCGCTCGCGAAGGCGCTGGCTCGCGATCGTGTTCGCGCTGGGAGGGCTCGCGGGGGTGATCTCGGGCCTGGGGCGCCTGCAGGTCGTGGGCGCGCTGCTCGGTGTGGTCATCTTCCTGGCGCTCGCCAAGCTCGCGGGACAGGCCAAACGGCCGCTCATGGCGACCCTGGTGGTGCTGGCTCTGGCGCTACCGCTCGCCGTCGGATATGTCTCGCTGCTGCGCGGCGGGACGTTCGCGCGCTACGGCAGCCTCGAAAACGCTTCGCCCGAAGCGCTGGCCACGCACAAGTCGAAAGCGTACACGCTGATCCCGCACGAGCTCGAGACGGTCCCCTTCGGCGTCGGCCTGGGAACGACCGGTCCCGTCGCAGGGTTCGGCGGAGCCGACCACGACGAGCTGAACGGCCACGTCGTCAGCGCGGAGACGCAGTGGAACATGCTCGCCGATGAAGTCGGGGCGCCGGGGTTGATCTTGTGGGCGGTCCTGTCGATCTACGTGCTCGTGATCGCCGCACGCGGCCTGAGAACGATTCGCGACCCGGATCTCGCGATACTGCTCGCGGCGGCGTGCGCGCCGTTCGCGACGCTGCTGATCACAGGATGGACCGGCCCGTTCGAGACCAGCTCGGCGCTCGGCACCTACTTCTGGTTCGCGATCGGCATCGTCGCATACTGGTTCGCGGGCAGGCGACGCCTGCCGGCGCCGGCCCCCGCGCGCATGGCGGGCGCGCTCGGGGCAGTGGGGGCCTCGTGAGCGCGGCCGCGATCTCGCAGGCTCGCGCGACACCGCCGAGCGGCAGCAAGCGCGCGCAGCTGAGCCTGCTGCTCGGCAATCGCAAGCACGCGGTTGTGTGGCTCGCCGTCATGTCGATCGTGGTCGGGCTCTTCGAAGTGGCCACGCTCGCGGTCATCGCGGAGCTCGCCGCGACGCTCGTCAAAGGCTCCAAGCACCTGCACGTCTCGATCCTCCACGTGTCGTTCTACGCGCCGATTCCGACCATGATCGAGGTCGCGGCCGGCCTCACCGTGCTGCGGCTCGTGCTGCAGGTGCCGATGTCGTTGGTGCCCGCACGGATCGCCACCGACGTGCAGGCCGGGCTGCGTGAGCGGATGTTCCAAGCCTACGCCCACGCCTCCTGGGGGGTGCAGTCGCAGGACCGCGAGGGTCAGATGCAGGAGACGATCACGAACCAGGTCGTGCAGGCGACGGCGGGGGCGATGATGGCGACCTCGCTGATGACCTCGTCGTTCAGCTTCATCACCATGATGGCGGCCGCGGTGGTGCTCAGCCCGCTGTGCGCGCTCATGGTCGGAGGCACGACGCTGGTGGCGTTCGGGGGGCTGCGGCCGCTGCGAGGGATGGGGCAGCGCAGCGCTCGCGCCCTCTCCAAAGCGCAGGTGCAGTTCGCACGCGCGGTCGCCGAGTCGATCAGGGTTGCGCAGGAGGTGCACGTGTTCGGCGTCACCGTGGTGCAGTGCAAGCGCGTCGGCCACTACATCGACGAGGCCAGGCGCCGCTTCTACCGCACCCGGGTGATCTCGGGCCTGGTCGGCAGCGTGTATCAGAGCATCATCTACATGCTGCTGGTGGCCGGCCTGGGCGGGCTGTACCTCGTGGGGCGCAACCACACGGGCCAGCTCACGGCGGTGCTGCTGGTGATGCTGCGCGGCGCCACCTCAGGCCAAGCGGTGCAGGCCAGCTACCAGGGGCTGGTGCAGTCGCTGCCGTTCATCGAACGCACGACCAAGGCGATCGGGCGCTATGCGGACAGCAGAGTGACGGACGACGGCGAGCCGCTGGAGCATGTGAGCAGCATCGTCTTCGAGGACGTCTCGTTCAGCTACAACCCGGGCCGGCCGGTGCTGTCGGGAATCAGCTTCGAGGTCGACGCCGGCGAAGTGATCGGCATCGTCGGTCCCACCGGCGCCGGCAAGTCCACGCTGGTCCAGCTGGTGCTGCGCCTGCGCGCGCCCGAGCACGGCAGCTACCTGATCAACGGCCGCCCCGCCCGGAGCTTCTCGGGCGACGATTGGCACCGGCAGGTCTCCTACCTGCCCCAGGAACCGCGGCTGCTGCACGCGTCGGTCGCCGAGAACATCCGCTTCTTCCGCGAGATCCCCGACGAGGAGGTCGAGCGCGCCGCGCGTCTGGCGCGCATCCACGACGACATCATGAGCTGGCCGAAAGGCTATGACACGATCGTCGGCCCGCGTGCGGACGCCGTCTCCGGCGGTCAGCAGCAGCGCCTGTGTCTCGCGCGCGCGCTCGCCGCGCGCCCGGCGGTGCTCGTCCTCGACGAGCCCACGAGCGCCCTCGATCCGAACTCGGAGGCGCAGATCCAGGAGTCGCTGATGGGGCTCAAAAGCGATCTGACGCTGTTCATCATCGCCCACCGGATGTCGACGCTGGACGCCTGCGACCGCGTGATGGTGATCGTCGACGGCCAGCTCGTGGCGTTCGACACGAAAGCGCTGCTGCAGCAGAACAACAGCTACTACCGCCACGCCTCGCAGCTCGCGCTCGGCTCCTCGGCGCGGGTCTCGTGAGCTCATGCCCGCGCGCGAGCGAGCGCCGCGGCTGAGCGCCGAAGCGGGCGTGCGCGAGCTGCGCGCGCGCCTGCCGGACTTCTTCATCGTCGGGCACGCCAAGAGCGGCACCACGGCGCTGTACGAGATGCTCAGGACGCATCCGCAGATCTTCATGCCCGCGAGCAAGGAGCCGTGGTTCTTCGCCGAGGAGCTGCGCGAGCGCACCCCACCACGGCCGGGAGGCACCCCCGAGACGCTCGAGGACTACTGCTCGTGGTTCGCGCCCGCCCGCGCGGGGCAGCGCGCGGGCGAGGCCTCGGCGCTGTACCTGTGGTCGCGCACGGCCGCCGGCGCGATCGCGCGCGTGCGACCGGACGCGCGCATCGTGGCGATCCTGCGCGAGCCCGCGAGCTTCCTGCGCTCGCTGCATCTCCAGTTCGTACAGAGCTACGTGGAGACCGAGCCGGACCTGCGCCGGGCGCTCGCGCTCGAGCGGCCGCGAAGCAGGGGCGAGCAGATCCCACGCCACACCTACTGGCCGCGGGCGCTGATGTACTCCGAGCACGTGCGCTATGTCGAGCAGCTGCGCCGCTATCACGACGCCTTCGGCGCCGAGCAGGTGCTGGTGCTGATCTACGACGACTTTCGCGCTGAGAACGAGGCGACGGTGCGCCGGGTGCTGCGCTTCCTGCAGGTGGACGATTCGCTGCCGATCGAGACCTCGAGCGCCAATCCCAGCGTGCGCGTGCGCTCGCAGCGCGTGAACGAGCTGGTGCACGGGGTGTCGGTCGGACACGGTCCCGTCTCGCTCGCGGTCAAGGAGGCCGTCAAGGCGGTGACGCCGCGGCGGCTGCGCAGGGGGGCCCTGGAGGCGACCCAGCGCCGCATCGTCTACGCGAGCCCGCGCCCGCAGGAGGAGGAGCTGATGCGCGAGCTGCGCGTGCGCTTCAAGGGCGAGGTGGTGGCGCTGAGCGAGTACCTGGGGAGGGACCTCGTCAGGATGTGGGGCTATGACGGCGTCCGCTGAGCTTTCCGCCGCTGAGCGCGCCTACGAGCCGCGCGCGCCCGACTTCTACATCGTCGGTCACCCCAAGTGCGGCACCACCGCGCTGTACCAGATGTTGCGGGTGCAGCCGCAGATCTTCATGCCCGAGCTCAAGGAGCCGTGGTTCTTGGCCAGCGACATGGAGCCGCGCTTCCAGCCGCCGCGGTCAGCCTCGCCGCCGAAGACGCTGGAGGACTACCTGGTCCTGTTCGAGGACGCCCAGCCTGGGCAGCGCGTGGGCGAGGCATCCTCGTCATACCTGCTCTCGCGCACAGCCGCCCGCGCGATCGCGCGGCTGCGAGGAGACGCGCGCGTCATCGCGATCCTGCGCGAGCCCGCGAGCTTCCTGCGCTCCCTGCACACGCAGCTGCTGCGCACGCACGTGGAGAGCAAGAAGACCCTGCGCCAGGCGATCTCGCTGGAGGCCGCCCGGCGGGAAGGGCGCCACATCCCCCGCCGCTCGCATCGCCCCCAGCTGCTGATGTACTCCGACCACGTGCGCTACGTCGAGCAGCTGCGACGCTATCACGAGGTGTTCGCGGCCGAGCAGGTGCTGGTGCTGATCTACGAGGAGTTTCGCGCCGACAACGAGGCGACGGTGCGCGGCGTGCTGCGCTTCCTGGAGATCGAGGAGCGCGTGCCCATCGCAGCCACGCAGGCGAACCCCACGATCGTGCACATGCGCTCGCAGCAGCTCGACGAACTGTTGAACGTCATCTCCGTGGGCAGGGGGCCGCTGTCGCGGCTCGCCAAGTCCGCGGTCAAGCGCGTCACCTCCACGGACGTCCGCAGGGCGGCGATCCACACGACGCAGCGCCACCTCGTCAACGGCAAGCCCCCTCCGCCCGACGATGCGCTGATGGCGCAGCTGCGCGCGCGCTTCAAGGGCGAGGTGGTGGCGCTGAGCGAGTACCTGGGCCGGGACCTCGTGACGCTGTGGGGCTATGACGACGTCCATTGAGGCGCAGCGGCGCGAGCGCCCGCAGCGAGCTTGCGAGGAGGGCTGGCGGAAGGCGGCCGAGGGCGTCCAGCAGGCGGCGCTGCCGAGCGGCGGACGGGTGGCCGTCTCCTGCTCGGCCG
>JASHYF010000012.1 GCA_030043235.1 Solirubrobacteraceae bacterium
TGGCCAGGCAGCCAAAAAACGCCAAAAAAAGCGGCGATTTGCAGGTGATTTGGGATTTCTGCTCAGGTTTCGTATCTTTAACGCGCCGCGCGTGACTCCCTCGGTCGCCACGCGGCGATCATCAGCGAAGTGTTTCTCATCTCAGTCGCAGGTCTCTGATGCCAATTGCTTTCAAAGAATGGGCGGTCACCGTTCGCGCTCTCGCGGAAGGCGAGCAGCTGATCACGCTGCGCAAGGGCGTCGTGCCGCGCCCGGGCAAGCCGTTCAAGCTCGCGCACGAGCGCTTCTTCCTGTATCCCACGTTCGACCACCAGCCGGGCGACCTGGTGCGCGAGTCCCACCAGCCGGAGCTGCGCCGCGCGCTCGAGGAGGGCGTGTGGAGCGACGGGGAGCCGCCGCTGCACACGTTCGTGTCAGGCGCGCCCCTGCAGCAGCCCGATCGCGTGCGCATCCGCGCGTGGGCGGAGGTGACCGACCACTTCACCGTGATGGACCCGCGCTGCGTGGACGCGCTCTCGCCGTTCTACGTGTGGACGCCCAACTACGCGGAAAAGCGCCTCGGCTGGCGCGGGCGCCAGCCGCTGCACGTGCTGCTGCTGCGCACCTACCGCATCCCGCGGCCGGTGACCGTGAAGGTCAAGGACGAGTACATGGGCGCGAGCCCCTGGCTGGAGCTCCAGCGCGAGCTCCCCTTCGAGGGCACGCCGGTGCTCGCCGACGCGGAGTTCGAGCGCGCCTCGGAGGAGATCCGCGCGATCGCCGGCGAGGCGAGCGGCCAGCCGGTGTTGGTGTAGCGCAGACGGCTACTGCACGGCGCCAGGCGGCGTCCTCGCCTGCTCATACGTGAGGGCTTCCCGCGCGGCCTCGGCTGCCGACTCGGGGACCATCACCTCGCGCGGGCCGATCATCGGCGAGTAGCCGCTGATGGAGTTGCGCAGCACGCACGGGATGCCCGCCTCGAGCAGCAGGTTGGCGATGAACTCGGCCTGCGGCTGGTCGCTCGCGCGGGCGACCTTCACGAGCTCGCCTTCGGTGTACTGCGGCTTGATCTTGCGCGCGCGCCGCTGGCGCTCGCTGGCGCGGTGCTCGGCGCCGGCGGCGTGCACCAGCGGCATCCCGCAGCGCTCGCAGAAGCGCTCGCTCGCCGGATGCGGGCGAGCGCAGCTCGGGCAGACGAGGTCCTCTCGCGCCATCACCGCACCCGCAGCGGGACCTCCCGCACGATGCCGTCCTCGATCAGGTAGGAGTGCACCTCCGGCGGGGCGCCGTTCGCGAGCCCCACGATGATCCACTCCAGGCCCGGCCAGTTGGCGGCGAAGTTGATGTCCGTCTGCGAGGGGTAGGGCTCGGTGTGGGTGTGCGAGTGGTAGATGGCGCCGAGCTCCAGGCCCTCGTCCTCGAACTCGTTGAGCGCCCTCAGCAGCTCCCTGCCATCGATCTCGAAGCGCTTGCGCCCGGCGTCCCTGCCACTTGCGTCCTTGCGCCCGGCGTGCACGTTGACGGCGCGCTGCACGCGTACGGCGAGCCCCGCGCCGTCGCCCTCACCGCCGGTGCCGTCCGCGTAGGCGATCAGGCCGCAGCACTCGGCGTCGTACTCCTCGCGGGCGTGCGCGATGAGCTCCTCCAGCAGCGGCCTGGCGATCACCATGGGCTGCGGGCGCAGCATGCGGCTGCCCCTACCACCAGACGGTGGACTCTAGGTTCTCGACCTCCTCCACGGGCAGCGTGTAGATGCCGCTGGAGAGGTACTTCCAGCCGTCGTCGGCGACCACGAACACGACGTTGCCCTCGTCGAGCTCCGAGGCGATGCGCACGGCGATGCTGGCGATCGCGCCGCTGGAGACGCCGGCGAACAGGCACTCCTCGTCGAGCAGCTTGCGCGTCCAGACGACGGCGTCGCGGTTGGTCACGAAGATCTTGCGGTCGAGCAGCGAGAGGTCGATGATCGGCGGGATGAAGCCGTCCTCGAGCGAGCGCAGCCCCTGCACGGGCTCGCCCTGCATGGGCTCGGCGGCGACGATCTTCACCGCGTCGCCGAACGCCTCCTTCAGCCGGCGCCCGTTGCCCATGAGCGTGCCGCCGGTGCCGAGGCCGGCGACGAACGCGCTCACCTCGTCGAGCTCTTCGAGGATCTCCTGCGCCGTGCCGTTGTAGTGGGCGTTCGGGTTGGCCTCGTTGCCGTACTGGTAGGGCATGTAATACGAGGAGTCCGCGGCGGCCATCTCCAGCGCCATCGCCACGGCGCCGTTGGAGCCCTGGTCGCCGGGCGAGTACACGATCTCGGCGCGGTACATGCGCAGCAGCTGCGTGCGCTCGGGCGTGACGTTCTCCGGCATCACCACCTTCAGCCGGTAGCCCTTGCGCGAGCAGATCATCGCCAGCGAGATGCCGGTGTTGCCCGAGGTCGGTTCGAGGATCGTCTGCCCCGGGCTGAGCGCGCCCTTCTCCTCGGCATCCTCGATCAGCGCGCGCGCCACACGGTCCTTGACCGAGCCGGTAGGGTTGCGCGACTCGAGCTTCGCCCAGATGCGCACCCCGGGCTTGGGCGAAAGGCGCGGCAGCTCGACCAGCGGCGTATGCCCGATGGACTGCACGATGTCGCCATAGCGCCCGCCGCACGGCCTGTTGGAGAGCCTCTCCGCCGCCATTACTTCACGGAATATAGCGGGGCGCGGGAGCGCTAGCGAGCGACTAAGGCCGGGGCCAGCCGAGGCCGATGAATCCCCGAGCGTGGACGCGACCCACCACATGTTCGACTTCGACTGGCTGATCGTCGGCTCGGGCTTCGGCGGCAGCGTCTCCGCGCTGCGCCTGTGCGAGAAGGGCTATACGGTGGGCGTGCTGGAGTGCGGGCGGCGCTTCGCCGATGACGAGCTACCAGGCACGACCGCCGACCTGAAGCGCTACTTCTGGCACCCCCGCCTCGGCATGAAGGGGATCTTCCGCCTGACCACGTTCAAGGACGTGACGGTCGTTTCTGGCTGCGGCGTGGGCGGCGGCAGCCTCGGCTACGCGAACACCCTGTACGTGCCGCCGAAGGCGTTCTTCGAGGACCGCCAGTGGGCTGAGCTGGCCGACTGGGAGAGCGCGCTGGCGCCCCACTACGCCGAGGCGCAGCGCATGCTCGGCGTGGTCGAAAACCCTTACGAGGACCCCGCCGACCAGCTCCTGCGCGAGCTCGGCGAGGAGCTGGGTGTGGGCGACACCTACAAACGCACGCCCGTGGGCGTGTTCTTCGGCGCGGAAGACGGCGCCGGCAAGACGGTGCCCGACCCGTTCTTCGGCGGCGAGGGACCCGATCGGACCGGATGTCAGCTGTGCGGGCGCTGCATGGTCGGCTGCCCGCACGGCGCGAAGAACACGCTGGTGAAGAACTACCTGTACCTCGCGGAGAAGCGCGGAGCGCTGGTGATGCCCGAACGCATGGTGATCGACATCCGCCCGCTCGGCTCCCCGGACGGGGGCGAGGGCTATGAGCTCGAAAGCGTCCGTTCGGGCGCGTGGCTGCGCACCGAGCGCCGCGTGCACCGCGCCCGCGGCGTGGTCGTGGCGGCGGGACCGCTGGGCACGAACAAGCTGCTCCAGCGCTGTCGCGTGAAAGGCTCGCTGCCGAACGTCTCGGCGCGCGTGGGCGAGCTCGTGCGCACGAACTCCGAGTCGATCCTCGCGGTGACCGTGCCTGAGGACTACCCGGATGAGCTGATCGAGCGCGTGGCCATCACCTCCTCGATCTATCCCGACGCGCACACGCACATCGAGACGGTCACCTACGGCGAGGACGGAGATTCGATGCACCGCCTGAACACGGTGCTCGTCGGCCGTGGCACACGCGTGACTCGCCCGCTCAAGCTGCTCTGGCAGACGCTGCTGCACCCCAAGCGAGCGGTCGAGGTGCTCTTTCCCAAGCACTGGTCGCGGCGCACGATCATCCTGCTGGTGATGCAGACGCTGGACAACGCGATCGCGCTGCGCCCGCGCAAAGGCCCGTTCGGCTCCTTCTGGCTGCAGACCGAGCAGGACCCCGAGCGCCCGATCCCCACGTTCATCCCGATCGCGAACGAGGCCGCCGAGTGGTTCGCGCGGCGCACCGGCGGGATCGCGCAGAGCTCGCTCACGGAGGCCCTGTTCAACATCCCCACCACCGCGCACATCCTGGGCGGGGCGGTGATCGCCGCGGACCCCGGGCAGGGCGTGGTGGACGCGCGCCAGCGCGTGTTCGGCTACGAGCGCATGCTCGTGTGCGACGGCTCGGTGATCCCCGCGAACGTGGGCGTGAACCCCTCGCTCACGATCGCCGCGCTCGCGGAGCACGCGATGAGCCACGTGCCTGTCAACGGCGTCGCCGCGTAAGTCAGTGGTCCGCCTGCGACGGGCCGCCGCAGCGGGCGAGCGGCGCTCCGCGGGACGTTGCTTGCGCTAGCCTGCAGCCGTGGCGTACGTGAGCTGCAGGGCATGGACGCTGCGCGTGCGCGCACGCGAGATGCGGGCGCTCGCACGAGCGCTGCCGGCGACGATCGTGCTGCTCGTCGCTCTCGCCGCGTTTGCGCCCGCGGCGCGCGCGCAAACCGTGACCCTGGGCCTCGGCGGCTGGCAGGTGCAGAGCAGCGCGCTCGCGCCGGAATCCGGCGCGCAGATCTCAGAAGCCGGCTTTCCCACGAGCTCGTGGCTGGCGGTCACGCCCGACGACGCCGGCGCCGCCGGCACGGAGATAGACGCGCTGCTGCAAAACGGCGCCTGCCCGAACGTCTTCTACGGCGAAGAAATGAAGAGCTGCTTCGGCTACATGAACGCCATCGGCCCGGTCACCGTCGCGCAGTTCTCGGTGCCGTGGTGGTTTCGCACGCAGTTCGAACCCGATCTCGCGCCCGGCGAATACGCGCAGCTGATCGTCAACGGCGTCGTCGGCCAGGCTGATCTGTGGGTCAACGGGCACGAGCTCGCGACGCAGTCCACGCTGCAGGGCGACTACACGCGCTACGTCTTCAACATCAGCGAGCTCGTGCACGCGGGCGCCAACGCGCTCGCGCTCGAGGTCTACCCGAACGACCCCGACACGATGTTCACGCTCGACGACGTCGACTGGAACCAG
>JASHYF010000084.1 GCA_030043235.1 Solirubrobacteraceae bacterium
GCGAGGATGAACTCGGCGAGGATGCACTCGGCGTCGAGCCCGCGCGCGGCGGCACCCTCGCGCGCGATCGACACGGCGGTCTCAGCTACGTCGACCCCGAGAATGTGCAGCCCACGGGCGGCGATGTGGAAGGCGTTCTCGCCCGTCCCGCACCCCGCGTCGAGCACCACGCCGTCGAACACGCCCGCGCTGGCCAGACGCACATCCCAGCGCGTCCGGCACCAGTGCCCGAGGCTGTCCCCTCCCGCTGCTTCCGATCGTCGTTTGGGCGACGTGTACAACTTCTGCCAGAGGAGGCTGAGATGCGATACGCATTGTTGATCTACACCCGTCCGGGCTCGATGGATGGCCTCGGCGAGGACGAGAGACGGGCCATCTACGCCGAGTACGTCGCCGTCAACGACCTGCCCGGGCGTGCCGGCGAGGCCCAGCTCGAGCCGATCGAGACCGCGACCACCGTGCGCGTGCAGGATGGGGAGACGCTGACCACCGACGGCCCGTTCGCCGACACCAAGGAGGTGTTCGCCGGCTACTTCATATTCGACGTCGAGAACCTCGACAGTGCGATTGAGATTGCGCAGCGGATCCCCGCGGCGCGGATGGGCGGCGCGGTCGAGGTTCGCCCGGTGGTGGAGCGCTAGCCCTGCTGGAGCGCGTTTTTCGCGAGGAGTGGGGTCGCGTGCTGGCCTCGCTGGTCGGCTTCCTCGGCGACTTCGATCTTGCCGAGGAGGCCGCTCAGGAGGCGTTTGCGGTTGCGGCGGAGCGCTGGGCACGTGAGGGTGCGCCGGTCAACCCGGGCGCCTGGTTGGTGACGACGGCGCGCAATCGGGCGATCGACCGCCTGCGTCGTAACCGCACGCTCGCCGAGAAGACCCGCCTGCTCGAGATCCCACAGGCCGTGGAGGAGCAGATGGACGAGACGGCGATTCCCGACGAACGGCTCGAGCTGCTGTTCACCTGCTGTCACCCGGCGCTCGCGACCGAGGCGCAGGTGGCGCTCATGCTGTACGCGCTCGGAGGACTGAGCACCCAGGAGATCGCCCGCGCCTTCATCGTCTCGACGGAGACGATGAAGCGCCGGCTCTCGCGCGCGAAGGCGAAGATCAAGACGGCCGGCATCCCGTTCAGCGTGCCGCCTGCGCACCTGCTCCCCGAGCGGCTCGCCGCGGTGCTGGCCGTGGTCTACCTGATCTTCAACGAGGGCTACGGCGGGCGTGCCGAGCTCGCGGCGGAGGCGATCGGGCTTGGGCGCGTGCTCGTCGAGTTGATGCCCGACGAGCCCGAGGCGTACGGGTTGCTCTCATTGATGCTGCTGCACGACGCGCGCCGCCCGGCGCGCTTCGCCGGCGAGGATCTGGTCTTGCTCGGTGAGCAAGACCGCTCGCTGTGGGACGCCGGCCAGATCCTGGAGGGGCGCTCACTGCTGGATCGTGCGCTCGCGCTGCGTGGGCGCGGTTACTATGTCTTGCAGGCGGCGATTGCCTCGCTGCAGGCCGACGATCCGCTCGACTGGGCCCAGATCGAGGCGCTTTATCGCGAGCTCGCCCAGATCACCCGCTCGCCTGTGATCGAGCTCAACCGCGCGGTCGCGGTTGCGGAATCGCGCGGGGCGGAGGCGGCGCTGGCGATCGTCGACGGGCTCGATCTCGGCGAGTATCAGTACTGGCACTCAACGCGAGCGGAGCTGTTGCGCCGGCTCGGCCGTGGCGATGAGGCCCGCGCCGCCTACCTCAGCGCGCTGGGGCTCGCGCGCGCGGAGGGAGAGCGCCGCTTCCTGCGGCGGCGGCTCGCGGAGCTCTGACTTCCGAGCACCGCCGAGTCCTCCAGCTGTCCCCAATCGCGGTGCCCGTTCGTCGCAGAGATGACAGCGATCTCGAGAGGAGGCCACGATGAGGCGCATACGACTCACGCAACGCCCGAAGGTAACGCTGACTGTGCTTGCGGGGCTGTTCATGGCCCTGCTCGACGTCTTCATCGTCAACATCGCGTTCCCTGCGATACCGCGAGAGCGACGCATCCAGCTGTTGCTCGAGCGAGGCGTCCGCTACAGCGCGCGGGCGAAATGGTGTGAGTAGATGGCAAGCCCGTGGTTGTAGTAGAGGCGGTGCGCGTCGAAGCGCTCGGGGCCGGCGCCGGAGTCGAGGTGAAGCTGTGCGCAGCCCAGACGCCGGCCCTCCTGCTCCAGCCAGTCGAGGAGCGCTCCGGCGTGACCTTGGCGCCGGGCGCCGGGCGTCGTGCAGACGTCGTCGACATACAGGTAGTGGCCCCAGGCCAGGCTGTTGCCTACGCGAAAGCCCGCCGCCGCAGCCGCCTGCTGGCGCCCGGGCGCGAAGGCGCCTATGAGCCTGTAGCCCTCGGGGCGCAGCACGTCGTCGACGTACGTGACGAAGCCCTGCTCATCCGCGAACGCCGGGCGCAGCTCACGCATCGCCTGGTGGGCGAGGCGGGTCTCCCCGGGTGACAGCTCGCGAATCGGGGAGCTCGGAGCCTGCGGCGGGCCGCGTCGTACATCCCGCTTCGGCTGAGGTGCGCCCGCCACGTCGGCAGTCAAGATATCGACCGTCGACGGCTGCACCTCCGCGCTGGCCTGCGCGCAGGCGCGCTGAGCGGGCCTCGCGGCGTCGTCACTGCGATGCGCTGCCGAGCCTCGTGCGGGCGCCGCCGCGCGCCGACGTGTTCTCGACCTCGAGCGTCGCGAGGCGATAGAGGCGCGGGATCGTGGCCGCCTCGGCGACGCCGAGGCGGCGGGCGGCCTCGGTGGTCGTTTCGTCATGGCGCAGGATCAGATGCCGCTCGGCGAAGAACGCTCTCGCTCGTGCCGGGTGCAACCCCGTGCAAAACGGCTCACCGACCGCGCGGACCGCGGCGAGCCAGGCGGGTCCCTGTGACTGCGGGTCCTCCAGCGCGCGCTGATCGACGTAGGTGAGGAGGATCAGGCTGCCCGGAGCGCACAGCTCGACCAGCGCCGAGAGCGTCAGGTCGATCGCCGCGGGCGTGAGGTAGCTGAAGACGCCCTCCCACACGACGCACGTTCGCCGGCGGGAATCGAATCCGGAGTCGGCGAGCGCCGCCGTCAGGGAGTCGTGCTCGAAGTCGACGGGCACGTAGCGCACGTTCGCGGGCGTCGAGGCGAGGGCCGCGCGCTTGCGCGCCTGCGTGGCCGGGTGGTCGACCTCGAACACCGTCGTCGACGCCGCCTCGTGCAGCCTGGTCGCGCGCGTGTCGTAGCCTGCGCCGAGCAGCACCAGCTGGCCGCAGCCGCCGCCTGTCGCGCTGCGCACCAGATCGTCTATGACACGCGTTCGCACCACGCCCGACAGGCGCGGGCCCGGCCAGCGGCGGTCGATGTAGGCGACGATCAGCCAGCGCAGCGGCGGGAGCCTCGCGGCGTACGCGACCGCACGCAGCCGCGCGCCGAGGAACCGCGCCGCCGCGCGATCCTCGACCAGGCGACGACCGGGTGGGCGCTGAGACTCGAGCGCGCGAAACAGCGCCATGTACTCGGCCGTGCGCGACGGCGCTCCCGCGTCCATCACGCCACCACCGTGCGCGCGAGCGGCTCGCGCGGCCAGCGGCCGGTGGCGATGCGCGGGTCAGCCCGAGGCGCCCTCCAGCCCGTGCTCGGCCGCTCGCCGCAACTGGGCCGCGCAGGCGCGACGTCCGCCGACGTGGCCTGTTTCCCGCTCATGTCGGTCGCAGAACGTTATCCGGTCGGCGGGCCGGTCACAGCGCCGCCGTACCGCTCCGGCGCAGCCCTGGGCTCTGCTGTGCGCGACGCTCGCGTTCTCCCGGCGGGTCGCACAGCCGGATCAGCCGTCCGCGGGGAGGCTATGAGCCGGCCGCTCGCGGTTGCCGGCCGAGGAACTGCTGGATGCGGCGGTTGACGAGCTGCGGGCGCTCCTCGGCGACCCAGTGCGACGCGCCCGCGATCGTGTGGAACGTGAGGTTGGGCACGTAGCGATCGAGTCCTTGGTGGGCCGCCGGACGGGTGTAGATGTCGGCGCTGGGATAGATCACGAGCGTGGGGACGTCGATGATCAGGGGAGTGATCTGTGGGGCGTAGTTCCCGCGGGCGGGGGTGCCGTCCTCGGGCGGTCCGAGCCCCTCGCGCCTGTACCAGGCGAGCATGCCCGCCAGCGCGCCGGGTTGCCGCCAGCTGTCGAGGTAGCTGCGCATGTCCTCGCCGTCGAGGAACGGGTGTGCGAGCGTCTGGCGAAGCGCCGCGAAATCGTGTTGAGCGAGCAGCGGCTCGGCGTCGGTGCGGCGCAGGCCGAGCAGGTACCGGCTTGCGCGCTGCTGTTCGGCGTCCTCGTGCAGCGCGCGGTCGAAGGTCGCCGGATGGGGCGTGGCGAGAATGACCAGCGCGGCGAGCAGCTCGGGGCGATGCAGGGCGAGCGTCCACGCTGTGGCGGCGCCCCAATCGTGTCCGACCAGCACGAAGCGCTCCTCGCCGGCGAGGCTCTGCGCGAGCGCTGCGACGTCCTGCGCGCCGAGCCAGGGACCGTATTCGTGGAGACGGCCGGGCTTTGAGGAGAGGTTGAAGCCACGCAGGTCGGGCGCGACCGCGTGGCGCTCGCGCGCGAAGCGGCGGAGCTGGTGGCGCCACATGTACCAGCACTGCGGAAAGCCGTGCAGGAAGATCATCAGCGGGCCGCTCC
>JASHYF010000085.1 GCA_030043235.1 Solirubrobacteraceae bacterium
CGTGAAGCCCAAGAAGCTCGAGTCCTTCGAGGTCCGCTGCGCTGAGCTGTGCGGCATCTGGCACGCCGCGATGACAAACGAAGGCAAAGTCGTGACCGCGGCGGCGTTCAACGCTTGGATCCACGAACAGCAGAGGACCCTCGCGCCGGCCACCAAGGTGCTGCCGCCGTACAGCAAGACCTACATCCCCGAACCCACGAGGCGAGCGGAACCAGAATGAGCACCGCAGAGGAACCGGGCATCATCACGAACGCGTCGCGAGCCGCCAGCCCCGCGCCGGTCTCGCGCCGGCCGGCACCGCGCCTGAAAGGCGTGGTGGGCTTCAACCTGCTGAGCGCCGTCATCCTGGGCGTCGCCGGCTACTACGCCGGCTGGTTCATCGGGCATCAGATCAAAGCCCCGACGTTCCTCTACGAGGGGGCGACCGACGAGAACGACGTCGCGCTGCTGCTCGGCTACGCCTTCGGCGTGATCGGCTTCCTGATCGGCATGGGCTTCGCCAACTACCCAGTCTCGCGGCTGCTGGGGCGCCCGGCGTCGCTGCGTGAGAAAGAGGAGCACGGGATCAGCCGGTACTTCGGCCTGTGCACCGACCACAAGGTCGTCGGCATGCAGTACCTGATCGGCATCGGCCTCTTCCTCTTCGTCGGCGGCGCCAACGCGATGCTGATCCGCGCCGAGCTGCTGCACGACACCCCCACGATCCTCGGGCCGAGCCAGTATCTGACGACGGTGGGAATCCACGGCTCGATGATGATGGGGATCATGACCTCGGGCGTGCTCGGCCCGTTCGCGAACTACTTCGTGCCGATCATGATCGGGGCCAGGCGCATGGCGTTCCCGCGTATCGAGTCGCTCACCTTCTGGCTGCTGATGGCCGGCGGCTTCATCCTCGTCTCGACGATCTTCTTCGGCGGCTTCCCCACCGGCTGGACCGGCTATGAGCCGCTCAACGACCAGGCGGTCGCGGGCATGGACTCCTACATCTGCTTCTTCGCCCTGGTTGGCCTCTCGATGATGCTGCTCGGTTTGAACATGATCGCCACGATCCTCACGATGCGCGCACCCGGCATGACGTGGTCGCGCCTGCCGATCTTCGTGTGGTCGGTGCTGGCCACCGCGGTGCTGATGGTGCTGGCCGCGCCGACGCTGATCGCCACGCTTTTGATGGCAGCCCTGGACCGCTCGATCGACACCTCGTTCTTCATCGCCGGCGGCGGCGGCAGCTCGTTCCTGTTCGAGAACCTGTTCTGGTTCTTCGGGCACCCCGAGGTCTACATCCTCGCCCTCCCCGGCTTCGGCATCGTGCTCGAGCTCTTGCCGGTGTTCGTGCGCAAGCCTCTGTGGGGCTACCGGCTGGCGATCTCGGGGATGCTCGGCGTCAGCCTGCTGAGCTTCTTCGTGTGGCAGCACCACCTGTTCGTCAGCGGCATCAACGCCGACCTGCGGCCCTTCTACATGCTCTCCACGGAGATCATCTCCATCCCCACGGGCTTCATCTTCCTGTGCTTCATGGGCACGCTGTGGAAGGGGCGAATGTCGCTGACGGTGCCGATGCTGTTCTGCCTGGCCTGGGCCTTCAACTTCCTGATCGGCGGCGCTTCCGGGGTCGTGCTCTCCGACGTCGCCACCGACACCCAGCTGCACGGCAGCTTCTTCGTCATGGCCCACTTCCACTACACGATCATGGGCGGGCTGGTGTTCAGCTTCTTCGGCGCGATCTACTACTGGGTTCCGAAGATGACCGGCCTGCGCTTCAACGAGCGCCTCGCCAAATGGCACTTCTGGCTGATGTTCCTGTCGTTCAACTCGACCTTCCTGCCGCTGTTCGCGCTGGGCATCATGGGCATGCCCAGGCGCGTGAGCAGCTACGAACCGAACCTCGTGCCGCTCAACACGTTGGTCTCGATCTCGGCCTTCGTGCTCGGCTTCTCGATGCTGATCTTCCTCGTGAACACCGTCTACTCGATGATCTTCGCGCGCGTGGGCGCCGAGGCGAACCCGTGGCGCTCGAAGTCGACCGAGTTCCAGCTGCCGACGCCCGTGCCCGTCTACAACTTCGAGCAGATACCCGTGTTCGACTCCGACCCCTACGACTACGGCATCCCGCTGCTGCCCGCCGGAGGCGGACAGGCGGCGACGGCGGGGGCCTGAACGATGGCCTCCGCGAGCGAAGAGGTGCCCCCGGGCCCGCGCCTCACGCCCGTGGGGCGAGGGGTCGAGATTCCGCCCGAGCCGCCGGGCGCCGGCGCGCGGGCGCTGTCGGTCGCCTCGAGGCTGTTGTGCGGCGCCACGACGTTCTTCTTCCTCGCATTCGTGTTCGCGTACTTCTACCTGCGCTCGCTCGACCAGGACCGCATGTGGCGAGGAGCGCACGTGCACCCCGACCAGGCGCTGGGCGGCGTGTTCGTCGCGTGCATCGTGCTCAGCGCGGCGCTCGCGATCGTGGCGGGACGCCTGATGAAGTCAGGGTCGGGCAGCTGGCTCGCGCCGGGGATCGCCAGCGTGGTGCTGGGACTCGCGGCGGTGGCGGCGCAGTGCATCGAGTACACGCTCCAGGACTTCGGCCCCACCAGGGGCGCGTACGCGAGCGTGTTCTGCGGATGGAGCGGCTTCTACCTGATCGCCGTGCTGGCCACGATGTACTGGCTCGAGACGCACGTCGCCACGGAGCTGCGCGCCCGCCGCGCGCCGGCGAGCAGCGCGGGAGACGTGCACGAACCCGATCGCCTGATCGCCCCGGGGCTGGACGCGGCGGTCTTCTACTGGGGCTTTCTCGCCGCCATCGGGGTCTTGACCTACGTGACGCTATATCTCCTGTAGGAGATGCCCATGCCAAGCCTCGAGCTGCCGATCGCCACCCACTTTCTCGCCGGATCGATCCTCTCGCTGGGGCTGCCGCTCGGCGTGCTGATCGTGGTGATCGTCTGGTACACGGTGCTGGCCCGCCGGGGCTTCGGCGCGCGTTGAGGCGGCGCTCGAGGGCTGGCATCGGGCTAGGCTGTGGACGGCGGTTTCAGCCGTCCAACGCGAGGAGCTAGCACGTCATGCCAGGCATGAGCACCGGGCTCGAAGCGAACAACCCGACGGTCGTGTCGGCCTTCCGCAGCGCGCTCGTGACCCAGGGCCTGGTCGTCCTCCTCGTGCTCGTGCTCGCCGGCACGGTTTGGGTGCTGCTGCGTATGCTGCGGCTCTCGCGCGGGGCCGCGTCGCAGGCCGGCGCTCAGCCGGCTTCCCCGCCGTTCGCATTCCCCGAGCCCGCCGCCCGGCGCCTGCTGCGGATCGCCTTCGGCGCGCTGTGGATCTTCGACGGCGTCCTCCAGGGCCAGCCGAAGATGCCGCTCGGCATGGGGCCCGACGTGATCAAGCCGACCGCGGCGGCCTCGCCGGCCTGGGTGCAGCACCTGGACAACGCGCTCGTGACCGTGTGGAGCTACCACCCGATCGCCGCCGCCACCGCCGCGGTGTGGATCCAGATCGGCATCGGCGTGTGGCTGCTGGCTGCGCCGCGAGGGAACTGGTCGCGCCTGGCTGGGCTCGCGAGCGTGCTGTGGGGGCTGTGCGTGTGGGCCTTCGGCGAGGCCTTCGGCGGGATCTTCGCCCCGGGCCTCACCTGGCTCTTCGGCGCGCCGGGCGCGGCGGTGTTCTACTGCGTGGCCGGCGGCCTCGTGGCGCTTCCCGAATCCGCCTGGACGACGCCCCGGACCGGGCGGGTCGTGCTGCGTGGGATGGGCGCTTTCTTCATCGGCATGGCCGTGCTCCAGGCGTGGCCCGGACGGGGCTTCTGGCAGGGCCAGATCAGGCCGGGCGCCGCCTCCGGGAGGCTCACGGCGATGATCAGGGAAATGTCCGAAACGCCGCAGCCGCACTTCATCTCCTCATCGCTGTCGAGCTTCGAAGGGTTCGTCGCGGCTCACGGCTGGGGGGTCAATCTGTTCGTCGTGATCGCCCTGGCGGCGATCGGCACGACATTCGTCACGGTGCGTCCGGCGATCGTTCGCGCGGGGGTGATCGCGGGCTGTGTGCTGTGCCTCGCCGACTGGATCCTCGTCGAGGACTTCGGCTTCTTCGGCGGCGTCGGCACGGACCCGAACAGCATGATCCCGACGGCCCTCGTGTTCGTCGCCGGCTACCTGGCGATCGCGCGCGTGCCCGTGCTCGCCGGCGAGGCCGCAGCGAACGGCTCCGTGCAGCCCGCCGGCGCTCGCCCCTGGCGGCAGCGGCTGTGGGCGGATCCGGCGTATGCCTTTCGATCGCTCGCGGCGCTCGCGGCGCTCGCCATCACGGGCGTCGGCGCAGTGCCGATGGCCGTCGCCGCGACCGAGCCCCGCGCCGAGGCGATCATCGCCGAAGCAGTTGACGGCACCCCCGACGCAATCGACCTCGCTGCCACACCCTTCACGCTCGTCGACCAGCACGACCGGCCGGTCTCGCTGGCGGCCCTGCGCGGCAAGACGGTCGCGCTCACCTTTCTCGACGACGTGTGCACCTCGGACTGCCCGGTGATCGCCCAGGAGTTCCGCCAAGCCGACGGCATGCTCGGCGCTGACGCCCGCCGCGTCGAGCTGGTCGCGGTGAACGCCAACCCGCTGTACCTGGCGCCGGACTATCTGACGGCGTTCGACCGCCAGCAGGATCTCGAAAGCATGCCCAACTGGCTGTATCTCACCGGTTCGCTCGCGCAGCTCAAGCGAGTTTGGGGCGCCTATGGCGCGATCGTCGAATACTCGCCGGGCGGCGCCATGATCGCCCACAGCGAGTCCGCGGACGTGATCGACCCCAGCGGGCGCATCCGCTACTTCCTGAACACCGATCCGGGGCCGGCGACCGAGGCGTCGGAGTCCTCCTTCGCGGTCACGCTCGCCGACACGCTCAAGCGCGTGGTCCGCGCTTCGTGAGCGAGCAGCAGATGCCGGGGCGGGTGGAGCGCGCCCTTCCCAGGGCCGCTGTGCCCGCGCTTTCCGGAGCCGTCGCGCTCGCGCTGCCAGCGCTCACGGGCATCCTGCTCGCGGCATGCGGCTCCTCCGCGCACGCGCCCTCCGCGGCGGCCGCGCCCTCGATCCCAACCCCCCTTGCGACGTCGGTCCAGACCTCCGCGGGAACGTGGGCCACGGTGGCGATGGGTCACCTGGAACAGCCGCTGAACACGTTCTGGCAGCTGCTCTTCCGGCCCGCGGGCAGCGCCTCGTGGTCGAACCAGGTCCAGGCGACCGCCGTGGCGACGAACGGCGGCCTCGTCCTCGCCTCGCCTCGCGGCCAGGGCCTGCTCGTCGGCGTGCGCCCGACGAACCTGCTCACGTTCTCGCCGCTGATCCTCACATCCGGCGCCGGAAGTCCTTGGTCGACCGGGCTCCTGCCCGAGGGCCTCGCCGCGCGCCCCGGCGCGCTCGCAGCCGCTTCGGCCAGCGACATGATCGCGCTCGTGAACGGTCGCGACGGGGCGCAGGTGCTCACGAGCACCGGCGGCCCCTCCGCGTGGCGGACAGCGATCACGGCGCGTGCGCTCGCCTCCACGGCCGCCGGGCGCTCCTGCGGCCTCGCCTCGCTCACCGCCGTGGCCGACATGACGGGCACGGCGCTCGCCGGCGGCAGTTGCAGCCGGCCGGGCGTCGTCGGGGTCTTCGCCGAGCGCGCCGGCGGCTGGCGCCTGCTCGCGCCGGCGCCGCCGCAGTCGCTCGCGCACGACCGCATCGAGGTGCTCGCGCTGCAAGACGACGGCAACGGGCTCGGCGCGCTCCTGGGCAGCTCCGCCGGCAACGGGGTCAGCCTCGTCGCCGCCTGGTACGGCGACGGCCGCTGGAGCGGCTCGCAGCCGCTGCGCGTGAGCGCGGCCGAGCAAGTGTCGTCGTTCGGGCCGGCGAGCGGGAACGGCATGTTCGTGCTCTTCGCCGCGCCATCGGGCCCTGCCCAGCTGGCCGTGGCGAGCAGCCCGGGCGCTGCCTGGCGGCAGCTAGCGCCACCCCCGGGCAAGACGGCGACGGTCGCGTTCGGCCCCGGGGCGAGCGTCGACGCGCTCGTCGTCCAGGACACCGTGTTGAGCGTGTGGGCGCTCACCGCGCGCGCGAGCACGTGGGCGCATCGCCAGACCGTCAAGGTGCCGATCGAGTTTGGCTCCTCAGAATGACGAGGGCTGGCTCGGCTGGCCGAGGATTCGCGCGAGCGCCGCGTCCACGACGCTCGCTTCCTCGCTGATCAACCGGCGCACGGCGACTATCAGCGCCGGCACGGCCCACAGGTCGCCGCACACCCACAGGATGCCGGCGCCGAGCTGCTGGTCGCCGAAGGGCGAGAGCGTAACGCCGTGAACGTGGTTGTAGACGGAGTACCACGAGTAGCGGGTGAAGAGCGTCATCGTCATCGCGAGCAGCCACATGACCGTGTTGGTGCTGAGCAGCGCGATCGCCTGGGCGGCAGGCGCGACTCGCATGCGCAGCGGCGGGGAGCCGGCGATCAACAGCCAGAACAGGACGCCGGTGAGCAGCATGCTGGCGTTCATCAGCCACACATGCACGAACCTGTTGCGCTCGGCGAGGTCGAAGGCGCCGGGGACGTGCCAGCCGACCATCACGAGATTGAAGGCCGCCACCACCACCAGCGGCCGCACGAGCAATCTGCGCGCGGCGCGCAGGGGGCGCGCCCAGTCGCCATGCAGGAGCGCTCTGAGCGCGGGGCGGCGCAGCCGCAGCGGCACCGCCACGAGCAGCGGCTGCCAGGGAGCGCCGGCGACGATCAGCGTCGGCGCCGCGAACATCAGCAGCAGGTGCTGGACGGTGTGTATGTAGAAGTAGTCATATCCCCAATATTCGAGCGGCGAGGCGACCGCGAGCGACAAAACCGCCACGCCCCCGTAGAACCACAGCGAGCGCAGCCGCCGTCCGCGGACGCGGTCGCGGCGGGTGCGGCGGAGCAAATCTCTCAGACCAAGCTCGTGCCAGACCGCCAGCAAGACCGCGCAGACCGCGAGCGCGTTGGGCGACCAGTGGTGGAGCAGATAGGTCATGCCCTCACATCACGGAGCTTACATCCGGCATTCGCTGGCGCGGACCAATCCAGCATTCGCTCGCCGGCCGATCCGCCGACGTCTGTCAGGCGGCTCGGGAGGATGCCGATCGCAGCTGTGCCCGGCGCGCTCGCGGGCGCACGGAATTGCCGGCTCGACGGCGCGACCGCTCGGAGTCCCGGAGCCCGTCGAGCATGCGCCGCGCGTTGCGGTAGCCGAGCCGGATCAGCTCGGGCCAGCGCCGGCGATCTATGAACAGGTCATAGAAGGAGACCCCTCGCAGCAGCGTGTAGTCGATCGCGTCGATCACGGTGAGGCGCTCGCCGAGCTGGCGTTGGCTGCGACGCGCGAGCTCCAGGTGGTTGCCCTGCTCCAGCTGGCGGCTGGCCTTCATGAGACCCAGCGGATGAGTCTGCCAGCCGGTGACCTCCTCGGGCTGAAACTGCGCGGGCAGCATGAAGTTGACGCCGAACACGTGGTCGATGCTCGGATCGGCGATCACCGGCTCGGCCGGGAAGGGGTCGATGATGCCGCCATCGACGTAGAGGTGGCCGTCCATCTCCACTGACTCGACGAACAGCGGCAGGGCCACGCTCATGCGTATGAGCTGGCCGATGGTCGCTTCCGGCGCGGAGGCGCTGCCGAGATACTCGATGTCGCCTAGGTCCATGTTGTAGACGATCGTCATCAGAGGGATCTCGAGCTCGCCAACTGGGCGAGACCATGCCTGGCTGTCGAACAGCCGCTCGAGCGCCGCCCCCTTCGCCAGCCCGCTGAAGTCGCGAAGCGCTGAGAGCAGGAAACGCGGCAGCCGGTGCCACTGGATGTCCAGGTAGTCCTCGGGTCGCCACGAGAGCGAGAAGTCGGCCATCTGCTGCGCGCTGAGTCCGGCCGCCCACATGGACCCCCAGATCGTCGACCCCGAGCAGCAGGAGATCAGCGCGGGACGGATGCCCGCCTCCTCGAAGGCCCGCGCGACGCCGATCAGCGCCACGCATCCGCCACTGCCAGCGGTGGCGACGATCGCGACGCGCTTGCCGCGCAGAGCCTTCACCGGGCGCGCGACGAAGGGCTTGAACACATGCCCGTCGAGTGCTTGCGGGCGATCGATCAGCGGCAGCGGCAGCGTCGCCTGGCGTGCGCGGCGCAGGAAACCGATGTCGGCGCTGACCGCAGTCACGTGGCGCAGACGGTTGACGCGCTCGAAAGTGCGCTGGAGGCTGTATGGATCGATGACGTCGAGAGTCATACCGGCGCTCAAGCCCTTTATCGGCCTGGCGGGCCTTCGGCGATAGGGCCTCACAACGCCCGCCAACCGGAGGAGCGAACCCAGGGGTGGCAATGCTACTTATAGTATGCA
>JASHYF010000086.1 GCA_030043235.1 Solirubrobacteraceae bacterium
CCAAGCTGCCCGAATTCGTTCTTGCCCCAGCATTCGATCGTGCCTTGCACAAGGAGGTAGCAGCGGTGGCCGTAGCCGACGGCGATCGCAGCCACACACGAGGTCGTGAACGTTCGCTCGCCGCCTTCGCTTGGTTTGCCTTCGTTTGCTTCGCTTTCGGCCTCTGCCTCGTAGTGGTAGGTCGTGCACGGCTGCAGATCGCGGAGCGTGACGGTCTCGCTCTGTGCGCCTTCCTCGCTGGCGGTCGAGGTCGCGGGCGTGCTCTGCCAGTTTGATGTCCCGGGCGCGTACTTGATCCAGTAGCTGGTGGCGCCGCCGCGGGGAATGACGGTCGCCTCGACGGTGTCGGTGTTCGCTCCGGGCGCCCCCGCCACCGACGGCCCAGTTTCAGCCGTGGCGGGGCAGTGTTCGTTGTGGTGTGCGAGCACGCAGTAGGCGTAGCGCCACGCTTCCGGGCCCTTTGCGGTTTCTTCTGGTTCGAGCAGCGCGCTGTCGAATTCGGGGTCGGGTTTTTCGAGGCGATACCCGTAATAGATCGCGAGCGAGAAGTGATGCGCGCCGTGCGCCGTGGGCACTTCGGCGAAGTGGAGGAAGTCTTTCGCATCGACCTCCTGATGCTGGCACGCGCCTTCCGGCGCCTTTCCCGGCTCGACGAACTGCCTCCAGCACCCCGTGGCTGCTGTGATCGGCTTTTCCCCCTTCTTGTGGGGTGCTTCCATCTTCACGCCGGCCTCGGTCATCCACTGGTGAGGGTTGCCGAGGCGTTCCTTCCAGTGGATCTGCTTCAGCCACTTCCTGGCGTTTGGGTTGCCGCGACCCTTGTAGGCCTTGACGATGTCGGCGTAGTCGTGCATGCCCCAGTACGTAGGCTTGCCGTGCCAGTAGCGGCGTTTGTGCAGGATCGCGTTGATGTAGTCAGGCACGTATTCTTTGCCGGCTTCGCTTTCGTAGTCCGCGAATTCCCCGGCCACGACCTTGCATTCGTAGCATTTGGCGTTGTGGACGACCGACTGCGCCGTCTGCCAGAAGTACGCCGCGATCGGCGCCGCGGCGGGTTCCGAGAGGGGGTTGCCCGGCTGTTCCGGCTCGTTCCAGGCGCCCCACATCGTGACCGCGGGGATTTCTGCGGGTTTTGCGTCATGGAGTTCACGCAGTTTGAGGAAGAGTTTTTCGAACGCTTTGCGATATTCCTTGACGTCGGTTGGCGCCTTTTCCCGGGTTGGTTTTGGTTCTTCCGTTTCGGAGCAGGTGATCAGCCGGCCCTGGTGGCAGTCGCCGAGCGTGATGAACGGTTCGAGCTTGACGGGTTTCCCGGCGGCTTTTTCGGCTTCCGTCTGGGCCGTCTTGACGGCTTTGAGCCATGCCAGCAGTTCTTCATTTTTGTATTCTGTCTTCCACCACATCACGAGCCGTATGACTTGGGTGTGCAGGGGCGCCTTGTCTTCGCCTTCGGCGGTCAGCCTGTGATCGAAGTGGTTGGCTTCTACGCCGGTTTCGTCCGATTTGTCCAGTTCGTTCACGTGCTGGGCGTCGAGCCCGTATTCGATGCTTGGCGTTTTGCCGTGAGTTGAGCCCCTCGAGGCGGCGTGTGCCGCGACGGTGATGGGGTATTTGGCGCCCGGCGTGGTCGTGAGGGAGAGCGTCACGGTGTTGCCGTCGATGCTGAGCGATGCTGGCAGGCTCGCGCCGGTGGCGTCGAGGGCCGTGGGTCGCTCGATCACCATCAGCGTCGTGCCGCGGTGTTCTTCGGCTCCGCTGAGCGCGCTGTTGGCTTGTTCGTAGGCGGCCTGTGTGTCCTGCGGATGCATTTCTGTTGCGCGTGGTTCGAACGGCGGCGTGCTCGCGTGGGAGGCCGGGGGCAGCGGTTCGATGAGCGAGGGTTCTGAGGGTTCGCCTTCTTCTTTGCCTTTGCTGCCTTCTTCTTTGCCTTCGCCCGGTTCGCTCGCTTCGCCCGGTGTTTCGGGTTCGCTGAAGCCTTCGCCCATCGACCCTTCGAGGATCGATTCTTCGGGCAGTTCGACGACCGCGACGTCGCCGTCGGGCAGCTGTTCGAGCTGCTGGTCAGGCGCGAGCTTGAGTTCCCAGGAGAACGTCGTGGGCGCCTGTGGCGAGTTGAGTTGCAGCAGGGTGGTCGCGCCGAGCGGGTCGGGCCGCACGATCGTGTCCGTGGCGGGCTGGGTTTCGGCGAAGATCGCGGCGGTTTCGTTGACGATCGTGGGGCTGCTGGCGTTCGGCGATGTTTCGGTGGGTTCGAGCGTGAGCATCCCGGCGGGTGTTTCGAGCCCGAATTCGCCCGGTGTTTCCTTGCCGATCGAGGATTCCGTGAGCGTGCTGGTCGAGGCGAGCGCTTCGCCCGTGTCGCTGACGGCGGGCTTGAGCTGCTGTTCTTCGACGCTCGCCTGTTCGGCGGGCGCAAGCAGCGAGGGGTCGCTGGCCTGCACCGCTTCGATCGCTTCCGAGGCGCTCGCCTTGCTCGCCGCGATCACCGCCGCGGTGGGGCTCGAGACGACGGCCGCGCGCGCGAGCGCGTTGGCGGCGGTCACCTTGACGCGCAGCGTGTGCCCGACGTCCGCGCTCGTGGGCGTGTAGCGCGAGCCGGTCGCGCCGCCGATCGCGCTGCAGCCCTCGCCTTCTTCGCCGCAGCGTTCCCACTGGCGGGAGAACGTGATGGGCCGGGAGCCGCTCCACGCGCCTTCGTCCGCGAGCAGCCCTTCGCCTTCCCTTGCCAGGCCGCTGATCGCCGGCGCTTCGGTGTTCGCCGGCGGCCCCGCCGCGCCGATCAGTTCGCTCGGCCCGGTGCTCACGGTTTCGCTGCCCGCTTCGTTGGACGCGGTCACGCTGACGCTGATCGTGGAGCCGACGTCGCGTTCGGTGAGCGTGTAGCTGGCGCCGGTCGCGCCTTCGATGTTCGCGCATTCTTCTTCGCTCTGCGGGCAGCGCCGCCACTGGTAGGTGTAGGAGATCGGTTCCGAGCCGCCCCACACGCCCGAAAGCACCGTCAGCGTCTGCCCTACGGTCGCCGCGCCTTCGAGCGACGGTTCGATCACCTCGACCGGCGCGCTCGGCTGCGAGCCGATCACGGGCGTCACGGGCGAGGAGGCCGTCTGTTCTTCCGAGCCGTCCGTGGCGGTGACGTTGACCCTCAGCGTGTGTTCGTCATCGGCGGCGTGCAGCGCGTATTCGCTGCCGCTCGCGCCGGCGATCTCGGCGCATTCTTCGCCGGCCTCGTCACAGCGCTGCCACTGCTGGGAGAAGCTGATCGCGCCGGCGCCCGTCCAGATCCCGGGCTGGCCGGTG
>JASHYF010000087.1 GCA_030043235.1 Solirubrobacteraceae bacterium
AAGGAGTACCTCGGGCGCCTGACTGAGGCGCCGCTGCTGGCGTCCTTCTGCCTGACCGAGCCCGAAGCGGGGTCGGACGTCGCCAGCATGCGCACCACCGCGGTCAAGAAGGGCGACAAGTACGTCATCAACGGCTCCAAGTGCTTCATCACCAACGGCAGCTACGCCAACTGGTACACGGTGTACGCCAAGACCGACAAGGAGGCCGGCCACCGCGGCATCTCCGCCTTCGTGGTGCCGCGCGACGCGGGCGTGGTGGTTGACAAGAAGGAGGACAAGCTCGGCCAGCGCGCCTCCAACACCGCGACCGTCTCCTTCAACGACGTGGAGGTTCCCGCCGACCACCTGATCGGCGAGGAGAACCACGGCTTCAAGCTGGCGATGGCGACGCTCGACCGCACGCGCCCGGGCGTGGCCGCGATGGCCACCGGCATCGCGCGCGCGGCGTTCGAGTTCGCGACCGACTACTCGCGCGAACGCGTCACCTTCGGCGTGCCGATCGCCATGCACCAGGCGATCCAGTTCATCATCGCCGACATGGCCACCGAGATCGAGGCCGCGCGGCTGCTCACGTGGAAGTCGGCGGTGATGCTCGACAACGGCGAACGCAACACGCTCGTCTCATCGCACGCCAAGCGCTTCGCCGCGGACACTGCGATGAAAGTCACCACCGACGCGGTGCAGGTGTACGGCGGCTACGGCTTCATCAAGGAGTACCCCGTCGAGAAGCTCTTCCGCGACGCGAAGATCATGCAGCTGTACGAGGGCACCTCGCAGATCCAGCGCCTGGTGATCGCGCGCGAGACGCTGCTGCCGCGGCGCGCCGAGGAGCCAGCGGCGGCGGTGGCGTAGCTGCGCATCAGGCAAACGCTCGGCAACGAGCGCGCTGCACTTCGCGCTCGCGCACGGCTGGGAGCCTGGGTATACACTGGATCCGGGATGAGCGCGCGATACATGTCGCCTGGATCGCGACGGGTGCGCTCGGCGGGTGTGCTCGTGCTGCTTGTACTTGCCCTGAGTGCCTGGGGCCTCGCACGATCGCCTGCCGGTGCCCTGGCGGCTGGCGGCACATGGAAGGGAACCGCTGAGGGAATTCGCGTTGATCACAGCGAGCTTCAATCCGACGAGCTCACGTCCTCCAGCGCCGCCAACTATCAGGTGGAGTTGAGCTTTTCCTTCAGCGTGCGCAAGGACGGTGAGGTGACGGGCAGCGGCAGCGGGTACTACACCGACGCGCACTGGCACCTGTCCGGTGTCAACGGCAAGGAAGGCCCATTCGATTGTGAACCGCCGGTGTCGGCCAACCAGTTCGGGGTCCAGGTGAGCGGACACCGGAGCGGCCATGAGGTGCTCCTCGCGCTGGCGATCCCCGAAGCCACCGAGAGCAACGAAAACTACGACTGCGGCGCGAACTACACCGGCTTCGCGACCACCAGCCATTACATGGCCGAATCTCTGGAAGTCGTCGGTGGCAACGAACTGCACCTCTCCAGCACTGCGCCGACGTCGCTCACGCTCGAAAAGACGGTCGAAGAAGGCGACTCGGAAAACAGCAAAACCCACCTGTACATCTGGTCCTTCTCGGTGACGCCGCCCGGCAGCGAATCCCCCAGCGAATCCGGCTCGAGCGGAGCCCGCGCCTGCTCGCTGTCGCTCACCCGCGTCGCCGCCAGGCCCTCGCCGGCCCAGGCGGGCAAGCCGATCATCGTGTCCTTCCACGTCTCCGCGGCGGCCAAAGCCTCGCTGCTCGTCTCGCCCCTGGGCGGCGCGCCCAGCACGGTCGTCGCCCGCCACGTCCCCAAGGGCCTCAACCAGCTCGTCTGGGGCGGCTGGCTCGGAACGACGCCGGCGCCGGCGGGGCAGTATGCGCTGACCGTGCGAGCGACGGGGTGTCGCAAGACACGCTCCCAGACGGTCAGCGTGAAAACGACCTGACGGTGAATCCCGAGTAGGTCGCGCCGCGCCGACGTGCTCGACGCTCGATCGGGACACGCCGCACTTCGTGATCTCCGCCAACGGTGACTGTCCGCTTGCACGCGGGTGCGGCCGGGTGCGCGCGGCGCTCCGCTAGGCTCCGCACCCCAGCCAGCAGAGGAGACCAAAGCATGTTCGTGTTCAAGGCCGCCGTCGTCGGAGCAGGGACGATGGGCGGCCAGATCGCCCAGACGATCGCCGCGGCGGGCATTCCCGTGGTGCTCAAGGACATAGACGAGGAGCTCGTGCAGGCGGGCCTGGACGAGGCGCGCAACGTCACCAAGGGGCAGGTGGGCAAACTCGTCGAGAAGGGCAGGATCACGCAGGAGCAGGCCGACGCGCAGCTCGAGGAGGTCGTCGGGCGCATCCACGGCACGACCTCCTACGAGAGCTTCGGCGAGGTGGACTTCGTGGTCGAGGCCGTGCCCGAGCGCATGGAGATCAAGCAGAGCGTGTTCGCCGAGCTCGATGCCGCCACGCCCGGCCACGCGATCCTCGCCTCCAACACCTCGTCGCTGTCCATCACCGAGATCGGCGAAGCCACGCTCCGCCCGCACAAGGTCGTCGGCTTTCACTACTTCTATCCCGCCTCGATCATGCCGCTGATCGAGATCGTCGAGGGCGAGGAGACCTCCGCGGAGACCGTCACCGCCGCGCTCACCTTCGCCCAGGCGATCCGCAAGCAGCCGATCACCTGCCTGGAGGTGCCCGGCTTCGTCGTCAATCGCATCCTCAACTCCGGGATCGCCGAGGTGTGGCGCGAGCAGGAGGAGAAGGGCCTGTCGATCAAGCTGATCGACGAGGGCGTCGGCGCCGCCGGCGTCGTGCCCGTCGGCCCCTACTACCTCGTCAACCTGCTCGGCCTCGACACCGTCCTGCACGTCGCCGAGCACCTGCTCGAGTCCTACGGCGGCGAACGCTTCTACGTGCCCAAGGGCATGCAGAAGCTCGTCGCCGACGGCAAGCTCGGTGCGAAGACCGGCGGCGACGGCTTCTACGACCCGCAGGGCCAGCCCAACGTCAAGGGCGAGGCCGAGCCCGACGTGGCCGAGCTCGTCGAGCTGCTGTCGCTGAAGACGCTCATCGAGGCGTGCCTCGTGCTCGAGGAGGGCGTGGCCACCCACCGCGACATCGACTTCGGGATGATGGCCGGCGCCGGCCTGGACCCGCGGCGAGGGCTGATGCCGCCGTTCATGAAGGCCGACAGCGAAGGGCTCGACGCGATCCTCGAGCGCATGGAGAACGCGCAGGAGCGCCACGGCGAGCGCTTCGCGCCGCCCACCATCCTGCGCCGCCTGGTCGCCCAGGGAAGGCTCGGCCAGAAGAGCGGGCAGGGCTTCTACCCCTATCCCCAGCCGGACGCCGAGCAGCCCGCGGAGCTCGTCAAGCTCGAGACGCGCCCCCTCCGGGGAGGATCCGGCGACGGCGTGGCGATCGCGTGGCTTGCCAACGGGCAGATGAACTCGATCTCCCCGCAGGTGGTCGAGGACCTGCAGAAGGTGTGGAGCAAGGTCAAGAGCGAGGCCGGTCAGCCAATAAGGGCGCTCGTGATCGCCTCCTCCAACCCGTTCCTCTACTGTGCCGGCGCCGACATCAAGGCGTTCACCACCATGGACGAGTCCTCCGGCGCGAAGCTCATCGACGGCGCGCACGCGATGTTCCGCGAGCTCGGCGAGCAGGGCGTCGTCACGATCGCCGCCGTCAACGGGCTGGCGTTCGGCGGCGGCTGCGAGCTCGCGATGGCGTGCGACGTGCGCATCGCCGCACGCTCGGCGATCTTCGGGCAGCCGGAGATCAAGCTCGGCATCATCCCCGGCTTCGGCGGCACGCAGCGCCTGCCGCGCCTCGTCGGCGCCAACAAGGCGCTCGAGATGAACCTCATCGGCGACCCCATCCTCGCCGAGGAAGCCTTCGAGCTCGGCCTCGTCAACCGCGTCGTCGACGATCACGAACTGCTCGACAGCGCCCTGCAGTGGGCGCGCAAGCTCGCCGCCCAGGCTCCCCTTGCGGTCGCCGAAATCAAGCGCGTGTCCGGAGCGAGCGAGCTCGGCGAGGGGATCGAGGCGGAGAAGCGCGCGTTCGCGCAGGTGTTCGCCAGCGAGGACGCGCGCGAGGGCATCGGCGCGTTCCTCGGCAAACGCCAGCCGCGCTTTCACGGCAGATGAGCGGACGGCGAGCCCCCAGATGACTGGCGGTCGCGTCTCCCACTCGCTGCGTCCGTGTAACCACAGCATCACGGAAGCCGGCGGCGACGGCAATACCCGGTCGGACGATTGCGGTGCGCCCGCAGCGGGGACACATCCCACGGCGGGCGTCGGTCGTACCCCCCGACCGGCGCTCGCCGCTCTCGCCCGGCTCGTGCGCTCGGCGCGCTCGGTCGTCGCGCTCACGGGCGCGGGCATCTCGGTGCCGTCGGGCATCCCCGACTTCCGCTCGCCGGGCACCGGCCTGTGGGAGAAGGTCGATCCCATGGAGCTCGCCCACATCGACGCCTTCCGCCGCGACCCCGAGCGCTTCTGGGGCTTCTACGGGCAGCGCTTCGCCACGCTCGACGGCAAGCAGCCCAACGACGCGCACCGCGCGCTGGTGGCCATGGAGCAGCGCGGCCTGCTGGACGCCGTCATCACGCAGAACGTAGACATGCTCCACCGCAAGGCCGGCACGCGCGAGCTCGTCGAGGTGCACGGCAGCATCGCCAGCTGCTCCTGCCTGCGCTGCGGCGCCAGCGTCGCGCTCGCCGAGGCGCGCGCGCTGCTCGACGCCGACCCCCAGGGCATCCCCCGCTGCCGGGCCTGCGGGGATCCGATCAAGCCGGACGTGGTCCTGTTCGGCGAGATGCTGCCCGTGCACGCGCTCGCGCGGGCACAGCGTCTGTGTGAAAGCGCGGACGTGCTGCTGTGCATCGGCTCCTCGCTCGAGGTCCATCCCGTCGCGGGCCTGCCGCTGCTCACGCGCGAGGCGGGTGGGGCGATCGCCATCATCACCCAGGGCCCCACGCCGCTCGACGCGATCGCCGACGTGCGCCTCGGTGGCGACGTGGCAGCCGAGATGCAGGGGCTGGCCGAGGCCGCCGGCGCGCTCGACGTCTGAGCGCTCCGGCGCTTCAAGCGCTCGCCACGGCGCCCGCGAGCAGATCGCGCTCCGGGTCGACGCCCCAGCGCGCGGCCACCGCCACGAGCTGCTCGTCGAGCGCCCAGCGATCCGCGCGCGGCGGTCCCTCGTGTTCGGCGCTCGCGCCCTTCAGCGTCATGCAGCCGGTGTTCTCGCCGATCGCCCGGATCGTGCGCAGCTCCTCCTCGCTCAGCAGCTGCGCGATCGGCCTGCCGCCGCGCTCCAGCGCCGCGAGCGCCGCCAGCTCCGCGCGCTTGTCCTCGATCGCTCGCGCCGGGGCGTGCGCGTCGTCGCTCTCCTGGATCAGCGTCGGCGCCACGCAGCGCACCGCCGGCTGCGCCAGGTTCCACGCACACGCCAGCTGCAGCAGCGTCAGGCCATGACGCTCGGCGATCGGGCGCATCCGCTCGAGCTTCTCGCGTCCCTCAGCCACCCAGCCGCCGGGGCGGAACCCGCGGTGGTCGTACGGCGCAAACGCGTGGCCGGGCAGCACGTCGTCGTGGAACAGCCCGCCGTAGTCCACCACGCGCGTGATCAGGCTCACGCCATGCGCGGCCGCCGCCGCCAGCACGAGCTCGCCCGGCCAGGGCTCGAGCGGGCCGAAGATGATCATCGCCCAGTCGATCAGCGCGGCGTTGCGCTCGAGGCAGTCGAGCAGGTCGAGCGTGAAGCCGTTCGCCGGGCCGGGGGCCACGCCCAAGAGGCGCGTCAGGCCCGCCTCGCGCACCGCCTGCATGCCCTCCCACACCGCCGGGCTCGAATAGCCCACCCGATCGGGGTTGTGCAGCAGCAGCACGTCGAAGCGCTCCACCCCACAGCGCTCCAGGCTGCGCTCGGTGGCCGTGCGGATGTAGCGCGCATGCTCGCCGGGCGCGCGCAGGCGCGGATCGGTGAAGCGCGGAAAGCCCTTCGCGCCGTCGCGCTCGCCCGCGTAGAAGTCGTGGCCGATCGCGCCGATCAGGCAGTAGCTCTCGCGCTCGACGCCCGCGAGCGCCCTGCCCAGCATCGCGTCCGCCTCGCCCGCGCCGTACACGTCCGCGGTGATCACCGTGTCGATTCCCCCGCCCGGTCGCAGCAGCGCAGTCATGCGCGCATCGTCCAGCGGCTCGCCGAAGTGCATGAAGCGCCCGCCGCTCCACGTGCCTATCGCGGTGCCCGTCGGATCCATCCACACCAGCCTAGACCGGCAGCCGCAACTTCGGTCTAGACACCAGCCGCCGTGCGGGCGCGCAGCGCAGCCTCCAGGCGCTCGAGCGCGTGTCTGACGACCTCCTCGTCCGGCTGCTCGCCGTCACGCGCTTGCAGCGCCTGCGCCCGCGCGCGCTCTGTCCGCGCCTGCTCGGCCTCGGCCGGGACCGCCCGCTCGGCCTCGGCCGGGGCCGCCTGCTCGGCCTCGGCCGGGGCCGCCCGCGCGAGCGCCGCTCGCGCCTGGGCCTGCACGCCAGCACGCAGCTGCTCGAGCTCGGCCAGGCGAATCGCCAGATCCTGGCGGGCCTCCGCGCGCAGCTCCGGCACGGCCAGCGCGTACGCGCGATCCAGCTCCAGCGCAGCGTGCACGACGCGGCCGTGATCGAGGTCCAGGCGCGCGCGCAGCGTCACCTCCTCGCACAGCAGAGCCACGCCGCGCGCACCCAGCAGCGCCGCCAGCCGCTCCTGGGGACGCAGC
>JASHYF010000088.1 GCA_030043235.1 Solirubrobacteraceae bacterium
CGCCGGCGCCCTCGACGCCGGCCGCGCCATCCTCGTCTGCGCCGACCGGCGGCGTGAGTTCCGGCGGATAGCCTCCCCGGCGGCCCGATTCTTCGCACGAGCGGCGCTTGGACCGCCGCATCCGGTTTTTTTAGTGGATCGCTGGCCTGGAAGGCCGCGATCCCGGCGTGCGTGCGCTGTGTGCAGCCGGGCGCGGCCTCGACACGTGCGGGCTGTCCGCCGCACAGAAGCGCCAGCGCAGCTCGGCCGCCTTGGTGATCCCCACGCGCGTGCCGGAAACCACGACCGGTTCGCGCCACTCCGGCGCGCGGGGGCCGATGCGCACGGGACCGGATGACAGGCTGGTGTCGTTGTGCGCGAGCGTGACGCCGAGCGCCTGCGTGAGCTTGCCGGGCCCCGAGCACAACTGGGCGTCCTCGCAGGGCCTGCGGGCGCGCATCCGCTCGAGCCCTGCGATCGGGTGCAGCGCGCGGATCAAGACCGCCGCGCCCACGCCCTCGGGCTCGCACACGGCGTTCAGCAGTGCGTGAATCCCGTATGAGCGGTAGACGTAGGCGCGCCCGGGCTCGCCGAACAGCGTACACGTGCGCGGCGTGAGCCCCACGAACGCGTGGCACGCGGGCTCGCTCTCGTGGTAGGCCTCCGTCTCGACGATCACGCCGGCGGCCTCCCCGTGCGTGACCGTGCAGCCGATCAGGTCCCGCGCGACCGCGAGCACCGGGCGCCCGTAGAAGTCAGGCGGGAGCGTGCGCATCCCCCTCCGGGGACGATCTGAGCGTGGTGCGAGCGAGCGCGAGCTGCTCGCGCACGCGGGCGAGCGAGGTGCCGCCGTATGAGACCTTGGACTCGAGCCACGAGTCGTGTGCGAGCACGCGCTGGTAGTCGGCTCGATGGGCGCCCAGCAGCGAGCTGTGCGCGGCGAGCTCCGCGGCGCTCAGATCCGACAGCGACCGACCCTGCTCGAGCGCCGTGCGCACGAGCCCCGCCACCACCCCGTGGGCCTCGCGGAACGGCATCCCCAGGCGCACGAGCAGGTCGGCGAGGTCGGTTGCGGCGATCAGCTCGTCGGCGGCGGCCGCGCGCATGCGCTCGCGATCGAAGCGCACCCCGGCGGTCATCCCCGTGGCGGCCGCGAGCGTCGCCTCGAGCGTGTCGGCCGCGTCGAACACGTGCTCCTTGTCCTCCTGCAGGTCCTTGTTGTAGGTGAGCGGCAGCGCGTGCATCACGCCGTGGAAGGCGGCCAGATGGCCTACCACGCGAGGCGCCTTCGCGCGCAGCAGCTCGGCCGCGTCGGGGTTCTTCTTCTGCGGCATGATCGAGGAGCCCGAGCTCCACTCGCCGGGCAGCTCGCAGAAGCGAAACTCGGAGCTCGACCACAGCACCAGCTCGGCGCCGAGGCGCGAGAGGTGCATCGCGCAGATCGCCGCCGCGCCCAGGTAGTCGAGCACGAAGTCGCGCCCGCTGACCGCGTCGATCGAGTTCGGCGCCACCTCCTGGAAGCCGAGCTCGCGCGCGAGCAGCTCGCGGTCGGTGTGGAAGTTGACGCCCGCGAGCGCGCCCGCGCCGAGCGGCAGGCGACCGGACTGCCGCTCGGCGAACGCGAAGCGCTCACGGTCGCGTTGGAGCATCCAGAAGTACGCGAGCAGGTGGTGCGAGAGGTACACGGGCTGCGCGCGCTGGAGGTGGGTGTAGCCGGGCATCGGCCAGTCGAGGTGCTCCTCCGCCCGCGCCACCAGCACCGTCATCAGCTCCCGCAGCGCCGCCTGCGTCGCGCCGATGCGCTCGCGCGTGTACATCGCCAGGTCCGTCACCACCTGGTCGTTGCGCGAGCGCGCCGTGTGCAGGCGGCCGCCGACGGGCCCGGCGATCTCCGTGAGGCGCCGCTCGATCGCCATGTGGATGTCTTCGTCGTGCGCCTCGAAGGGGAAGCGCTCCTCGCGCAGCTCGAGCTCCACGGCGTCGAGGCCGGCAAGCAGAGCGTCGCGGTCGGCCTCCGTGAGGATGCCGCGCGCGGCCAGCATGCGCGCGTGCGCGCGCGACTGTGCAAGATCCTGCGGCCACAGGCGCCGGTCGACGCCGAGCGACGCGTTCAACCGCTGGAAGCGCGGATCCTGGGGCTCGTGGAAGCGTGACACGGCGCTTGAGTCTACGGCGGCCGTGCGAGCGCTCCTCAGCCGATCCTGCGCGTGCCGCCGAGGGCCTGCAGAGGCTCGGCGGGCGCGTCTCCGAGCCAGCGTCCCTCGAGTTCGCCGGTGTCCGCGTCGACGAGCACCCGCAGCACGGTGCCCACGGGCGCGGGCGCGCGGGCGGGCACGGCGGCATCCTCGAGCGTGAAGTGGCCGCGCACTTCGATCACGTCCGCGGCGCTCGCAAGCGCTGCGGCCTCGCCGGCCCCGGCACTCGCACGCGCCGTCGCGAGCGAGCCCGGCCGGATGGCTTCGAGCGCGCGTTCCATGCTGCTTTCAGCGACGGTGACCCCGCTCGCCGCTTCGTCGCCGGCGAGCTCCGCTTCGCGCACGGCGATCTGGGCGGCGGCCGCAGCAGAGATCGGTGCGGCACTCTGCTGGAGAGCGTTGCCGGCCAGCGTGTACGGCCCGCCGGCGACGCCGGTCGCCGGGGCGCCGCCGGCTTCGCTGGCTTCTTCGCCCTGCAACGGACAGCCTTTGCCGGCGCCGAAGCCGAGGCTGCCGTAGCCGGGCGCGTGGCCGGCTGCGCACGTCGCTTCCTGCAGCAGCTCGTGGTGCTTCTTGACGAGCCTGCGATACAGCTTGGCGTGCTTGCCTTTGCGCCGGTCCTCCTGCCAGAGGTCTTCTTTGCCGCCGGCCGCAAAGCCTTCGGCGACCCCGTCGGCGAAGGCTTTGCGG
>JASHYF010000089.1 GCA_030043235.1 Solirubrobacteraceae bacterium
GGGTCGCCGAGCGCGCCCGGGCGCACGCGCGTGCCCTCGGGGAACACGACCACGCAGTCGCCGCGCTCGAGGATCGCGCGCGCGGTGTCCATCGCGGCGCGGTCGCCGGCGCCGCGGTCCACGGGGAAGGCGCCGAGCGCGTTCAGCGCCCACGCCTGCCAGCGCTTTTCGAACAGCTCCCGCTTGGCCATGTAGTAGACCGGCCGGCGCACCAGCGTGCCGATCACGAACGGGTCGAGGAAGCTGCGGTGGTTGGAGGCGAGCAGCAGCGGCCCGCTGCGCGGCAGGTGCTCGCGCCCCACGCGCTGCATACGGAAGTACACGAGGAAGAAGGGGACGAACAGCGCGCGTATCGCCCAGTAGAACAGCGGGTTGACGCCGTGCTGCAGCGAGCGTTCGCGAAAGGCGCTGAGGTCAGCCGCGGCGTTCGCGCCTAGCCGCTCGCGACGGCGGCGATGTCCTTCGTGCTTGCTGGCCTGCTGGGTGGGCGTGTGCTCCACGCTCCAGGTACACCGCGCGCGGCGCCGCCGTTACAGCCGCCGCGACCGCCGAAGAGGCTGCGGGCTCGCGGCGACGCCGGGAAGGACCGGCGCTTAGGAGATCGCTTTCAGCTCCAGCATTTCTTCGCCGGCGAGCGTGGCGCTCACCGTGAACGCGAGCGGAAGCTGTTCGTGTCCCGCGGCGCCCGGCGTCATGATCGGGATGTCTTTGACGCCTCCTTCGAAGCTTTCGGGCGCCTGCGCTCCGTCCTTGCCCGCCGCGAACGCCAGCGAGAAGGCGCTGGACATCTTGTCGACCTTGGTCACCGGCGCGATCATCGAGCCGGTGAGCGAGAACGTTTCGCTGCCGCACACGACGCTCGCAATATCCTGTCCGGACGCGGCCTGCCAGTCCCAACCGAGCGTGGTTTTCTTGCCCGCGGAGACGATCCCGAGCTGGGCTTGCAGGGCAGCCGTGACGTGGCCTTCCCCTGCGCCTTCGCTGTGGCATGTCTGGGCGCTCCCCGGTTCGGTAGAGCAGCCGGAGAGCACCAGCGACACGGAGGCGCTCTGCGGCCCCGCGTATTCACCGGTGAGCTCGCTTTCGCTGCACTCGAGAACCACCGCCTTGGACCCTGTGACGGCAGGCGCGAACTCCGCGACGCCGCCTTTGGCGCTGAATCCTTTCCTGCCGCCAGGCCCCGCTTGCCATTCGTACTTGCCCGTGTCCCCGCCCGACGACCGAGTCGTGCAGCTCGATTTCGTGTAGGCGCCGGTCGCGTGGCTGAGCTTCACGCACCTGCCCAGTTCGGGCAATTCCGAGGAGGGCGTCGAGAAGGTCTCGTCGTCGCCGTAGCTCGTTGCCTGGGAGTTGCCGGCGACGATGCGGAAGTGGTATTCGGTGCCGGCGCGCAGCTGGCTGAGGGAGGCGGACACGGGCACGGCGCTGGAGCCCGAGCCGGGAGACGAGGCACAGGGGATGCTCGACCCGTACGCGGGCGAGGCGCCGTATTCGAATTGGCAGTCGCTGACGTTGGCGCCTTCCGGATCGACCGTCGCGTTGAGCGTGGCCGAGCTGAGGCGCACGGCGCTGGCTCCTTCTGTCTTCACGACGGGAGGAGCCTGGTAGACGAACTGGTCGGCTGGAGTCGCCTCGGTCGTGCCTTCCGGCGTGGTGACGGTGACGTCCACGACGCCGCTGCCAGGAGGTGAGACGGCGACGATTTCGCTCGCCGAGCGGACTTCGAATTCGCTGGCCGCGGTCGCGCCGAAGCGCACGGCGCTCGCGCCGGTGAGTTTGGTGCCGGCGATCGTCACGGGCGTGCCCCCCGCGGAGGGACCGGTGCCGGGGTTCACGCGGGTGACGGTCGAGGCTTCGTAGGTGAACTCGTCCGTGAAGCTGGGGTGGCTCGCGCCTTCCGGAGTTGTGACGGTGACGTTGACCACGCCGCTGCCGGGCGGGGAGACGGCGAGGACTTCGCCTTCTGAGACGACTTCGAATTCGCTGGCCGCGGACGCGCCGAAGTGCACGGCGGTGACGCCACCGAGGTGTTCGCCCGTGAGCGTGACCTTCGTGCCACCGGCGCCTCGGCCGGTGTCTGGGCTTACGCCGGTGACGGCGGTGAGCGCCGTGCTCAGGCTCACCAGGTCGTGGTAGCCGCCGGCGGCGATGGCGGTCACCGCGCCGCTCAGGGACGGCCCGCCGGGACAGGGTTCGATGGCGAAGGCCGGACACACGCGCACCGGCACGTCGCTCGCGCTCAGCGCCCCGTCGCCGAGCTGTCCGTACCCGCCGCCACCCCAGGTGACGATTTCGCCGGCGTCGGCCACCGCCAGAGTGTTCGCGTTGTCGACGCCGCTGGCGATCGCCGTGACGCCGCTCAGGCCGGTGACGGCCACGGGGCTGCGGCTGCAGCTTTCGCTGCCGCACGTTTCGGGTCCGGTGGGCGATCCGTCGCCGAGCTGTCCTTCGGAGTTGCTGCCCCAGTCGCGCACTTCGCCATCGTCGAGGAGCGCCGTGCTCGTGCCTTCGGAAGCGGAGACGGCCCGCACTTCGCCGAGCTCGTGGGCGCAGGGTGCAAGTTCGCCCGCCGCGCAGACCGCCGTGGGGGCGTCGCGCTGTTTGCTGGCGCCGTCGCCCAGTTCGCCTTCGCCGTCGGCGCCCCAGGCCATGACGCTGCCGTCCTTGCGCAGAGCGAGCGCGTGGAAGGAGCCGGCCGCGATCGCGCTCACTTCGCCGAGGCCGGCGATCGCAATCGGGATGTGGCTGCATTCGATCGCCAGTTCTTCGGTGCCGCACGATTCGGGACCCGTGTGCTTGCCGGTGGCGAGCTCGCCTTCGTTGTTTTCGCCCCAGGCCATGACCGTGCCGTCCTTCAGCAACGCGAGGCTGTAGCGTGCGCCGGCGGCCACGGCGACGACTTCTTTGAGGTAGTTGGCCGGCTTGCACGGCACTTCTTTGTTGGTCGCGCATACGGGTACGGGCACGTCCGAGTCGCCCTTTTCCTCGCCGATGCCGAGCTGCCCGCGACCGTTGCCGCCCCAGGCCACGACCGTGCCGTCCTTCAGCAGCGCGAGGCTGGCGAAGCCGCCCTCGGCGATCTTGGTGACGTCTTCGAGGTAGGGGCCGTGTGGGCATTCGTGGTCGCCTTCTTGCGGCGTCGACGCCGTCGCGCACACCTCCACGGGCACGGGGCTCGTCTGTTCGCTCCCGTCGCCGACCGCCCCCAGGAGGTTTCCCCCCCAGGCCATGACCGTGCCGTCGCCCATCAGCGCAAGGCTGGCGGTGGCGCCGGAGGCGAGCGCGACCGCTTCGGGCAGTTCGTCGACTTCGACCGGCACGTCGCTCTGGGCGTAGCCGCCCTCGCCGAGCAGACCTTCGTTGAAGCCCCACGCGAGCACCGGTCCGACCTTGTCGTAGACGAAGCGGTCGTTCGCGCCCGTTTCGCTCGTGCCGGCGGGAGTGGTCACGGTGACGTTCACCGTCCCGGCGCCCTGCGGCGTGACGGCGGTGATCGAGCCTTCGGAGTCGACGGTGAAGCCTTCGGCTTCGCGGGCGCCGAACTTCACGGCGAGCGCTCCCGCGAGGTTGGCGCCGGCGATCGTGACGGTCGCGCCCCCATCGGTCGGGCCGAAGCCCGGCGAGACCGACGTGACGGTCGGCGCCGCCGTGGCGAACGCGCCGTCGGCGCCGTAGCTCGTGCCGTTGGCGTTGGCGGCCACGAGTCGGTAGTGGTAGGTGGTGTCGGGTTCGAGGCCGGTGATGGTCTCGCTGACGGGCACGACGGCGCGGCCCGAGCCGGCGGAGGCGTCGGGCACGGGCACGCTGGTGCCGTAGGAGGTGCTCGTGCCGTATTCGAAGCGGTAGCTCGCTTCCTCCCCCTCCGGTTCGACCTTCCCGTTGAGCATCGCTTCGCTGCCGGTGACGGCGCTCGCCGGGCTCGTCACCGCGATCGGCGACGGCGCGCTCGAGAGCTCCAGCGGCCCGTCGGGCGTGCCGTTGCCGGTCGGCCCGTCGTAGCCCACCTCCGCGTGGCAGAAGTAGGCGTGACTTTCGGGCGGGGTGCAGGTCCCGTTGCCGCCTTCGGTCACGTCGAACGGCGCCTGGGGATCCTCGTAGAAGGACTCGGCGCCGGGCAGCGAGCGCGAATATTCGCTGGCGTGCGCCTCGATGCCGGCCACGAGCGGCGAGGCCACGCTGGTACCGCAAACGTTTCCCCATCCCCCCTGGCCCTGAGCATACGTGGAGACTGGAGATTCGCAGCCGGCGACCGCGGCGACGTCGTCGGTCATTCGCTTCGAGCAGCCGGTGTCCGTCTGCCAGATCGGCTTCTGCCACAGCGTGGTGCAGCCGCTGCCGCCCGCATACCACGCTTCCTCGCGCCAGCCGCGCGCATTGTGCGCGCGGTGCAGCACGGTCCCCCCCACCGCCACCACGCTCGGCAGGCCCGCGGGGAAGTTGGGCGAGCGGTCGCCCTCTTCGTGGTTGTCGTAGCCGTTGTCGCCGCCGGCGGCGACGATCAGGATGCCCGGGTGATCGTAGGCCGGCGCCTCTTCTTCGCATTCGGTATTACAGAATTGTTCCGCGCTGCCGTAGCTGTTGGATATCTCCGTCGCGCCCAGGCGCGCAGCCTCATCGACGGTTCCGCTGAGGTTAGAGCCATCGCTGTTCTTGGCCTCGGCGAGCACGATGTGGCAGTGCGGACATGCGGCCGAGACCATCTCGATGTCGAGCGCGCTCTCCGTTTCCCAGCCTTCGTTGCGCTGCGGGTAGTTGGCTTCTTCGCCCTTCTGGTTGACCTTTTTGAAGCAGCCGTCGGCTTTGGTGCAGGGCGGTAGACGGTAGCGTTCGCGGTACTTGGCGAGGTCTTCTTCTGCCGTCGGATAGCCGTAGGCGTCGACGAGCGCGACCGTCTGGTCTTCACCGCCGGTGACGGGGATCTCGTAGGCAGACTGCAAATCCTGGGGGTCGAGGCCCCCTTTCACGCCGCCGCCTTCCAGCAGCGGGCCGTCGGGCAGGCGAAAGCGCGAGGCGCCGTTCACCTTCACCGCCTGCGCTGGCGCCTCGACGATCGCTTCGCAGGCTTCTTCGGGACACGCCCAGTGGGCTTCGGTGCTGGAGGGCGTGAGCGAGATGCCCTTGCGCGCGTGCTTGCGCTCGCCGCGAGCGCGCTGTGCGTGCGCCCCGGGGATCACTTCCGGCAGCCCGCCCAGGCTCACGACGGAGCTCTGGGCCGCATACGCGCCGGCCGGCGCGGCGGCCACAGCCGCAAGCAAGGCGGCCATCCCGACCAGGCACCTCAACGCACGTCGCTGCCGAGTCTCGCTTCCGTGCCGCCTCACGACATCCCCTCCCGACTCTGCGACGCCTCCACACCCTCGTTGCGTAGCCCAGCGCACCGCCGCGAGTGGCCACCCCAGGCTTGATGCGAGTGTACACGCTTGCCCTATGACGCGCACTCGCCCTGGCGGTCGAGCGCTCGGCACGTCAACCCATCCCAGAGCTCGAAACGATGGCTGCTGAGGACGCTACGATCCGACGAGCCACGCCGACGTAGCTCAACTGGTAGAGCATCGCTCTTGTAAAGCGGAGGTTGCCGGTTCAAGTCCGGCCGTCGGCTCCATCCATCTCGCGCGGCCGTCGGCTGCATCGCACGGCAGGGCGGCCCGGGAGGCCGGAGAATGAGCGTAGGCCCCCCGGGGGTCGCCCTCTATCCGGATGACCTGTCGGTCTTCCGCTCTCGCCTATCGGCGATTTCGCCGGCATGCTTGAGGTTGGGGCTTCATACTTCTTTGGGATGAACCCCGACCACGCCCGTGAGCTCCTTGCCCGAGGGCGTGCCCGCATCGAGCACGCTCTCGGCGATCTGACCGCGCACGGCCCCGACGACGCCGCCGACCGTATCGGTCCGGGGGACAGCGGTGAGGATCTGTTCGACGAGGAGCTCGCACAGGCCCAGGCCGAGCGGCTGCGCGAAGAGCTCGAGGCGATCGAACGCGCCGAGCGACGGCTCGCGGAGGGCGCGTATGGCATCTCGGTGGAGAGTGGCGAGCCGATCCCTGACGGGCGCCTGGAGGCGATTCCCTGGGCCGAGCGCACAGCCGAGGAGCAGGCCCGCTACGAGTCGGGCCGCTAGCCGCGCGCTCACCCCGCCTC
>JASHYF010000090.1 GCA_030043235.1 Solirubrobacteraceae bacterium
CTAGGTTCTACGTGCCCGTGCCGCTCAAGATCACGTTGATCGGACCCCGCCCGTCGGTGCTGTTCAGGTGATACAGCCCGGTCGCCGGTCCCTTTTCGGTCGGTTTGAACGCGATCCGGATGTTCAGGTAGGTCTTCGGGTCGAGGCCGATCCCCTCGGGCAGCGGCGTGAGGGCCGAGAACTCCCCCAGCGGCGGGATCGCCCTTGTGATCGTCAGCGGCACCGTACCGCTGTTGCCCACCCTGAGTGTCACGACCCGCGTCTCTCCCACCCGCACGTCGCCCACGTCGAGGTGCGTGCTCGACACCGCGAGGCGCGGCACGCCGGTGACGGCCGTGCCGCTGACGGGGATGGAAAGCGAGCCTCGGTCGGTGCGCAGGACCAGCCGCCCGCGATATCCGCCCGCCCGGCTGGGGTCGAACAGCACCGAAGCCGTCAGCGTCTGGCGAGGGGCGAGCACCGTCCCCACCGCCGGCAGGCCGGACACGGTGAACGGGCCGGCGGGCAGGCTGAACCCGGTCAGCCGCTCCGGGCGGCTCCACGAGTTCGTGAACGTGAAGCTCAGCTGCTTTCCACCGGCAGCCGTCGCGATCGTGTGGAACTCCAGCGGCTCCGGGGACATCAGCAGGCCCGGCGCGGTCCCGTAGCCGGAGATCGTCACGGTGCGCGTGCCCGCGCTCGTCTGGATCGCGACGGTGGCGACCACCGGGCCCGCGTGGCGGGGGGTGAACGTCACGCGCACCGGGACCTTCGCTCCCGCCGGCAGCGCCCTCTCCAGCGCCGGCTGGGCGATCCGGATCACGCCCGCGGACAGCGCGGCGGTGCCCGAGGGATTGAGCACGGTGGGACCGGCCGTGAGGCCCTTCACGCGCGTCACCTTCGTGACCGGCCCCGGCAGGCCTTCCACGCCGCTGGCCGCGAGCGGCCCGGTGAACGTGAGCCTCCTGGTCAGCGACAGCGGCAGCGTGACCGTCGCCGAGCGACCAACCGGCACCGCGCCCAGCCCCAGGTCCGTCGCCTGAACCGGCGGGCTGGAGGCGCCGAAGGCGAGCAGGCGGCCGTTGGCGGTGCCGACGAACACGCGGCCTTCCCACGCCGTCGGCACGGAGAACTTGACGGCCGTGCCGATTTTCCCCGACCACACGAGGCGCATGCTCCCTTCCACCGGGATCGCTTCGTAGGCCCTCAGCTCCGCGTGTTCTTTGCGCCCGCCTTCCCTGAAGACGACCCACACCAGCGCGCTTCCCGCTTCGGTGCCGTTGCTCGTGACGATCGGCGAGCCGGACGTGTAGCCGAAGGTTTCGGGGCTGGTCCCGGCAGAGGCCAGCTGGGGCAGCCCTTCCCCGTTCACCCCATAGCTGTACGCCCGCAGGTAGCCTCCGCCCCCGCTTTCCAGCACATACACCCAGCCGCCCTGCCCACCGTAGGCCGCGGGGTGCCCCCACACTCCGACGTAAGGCCCGAGCGTCTGCAGCACCGCGTTGCCTTCTCCGGGCCCCTGCCGGTAGCCGCCCAGGTCTTCGGAGTCGAGCAGGAACACCCGTCCGTCCTTGCCCACCTGCACCACCAGGCGGGGATCGGCGCCGGTGCCGAAATATTCGCCGGGCAGCGCCACCGGGCCACCCGCACCGAAGTCCTCGTCGTTCTGATCGAGCGTGGGCGCGTCGCTCGGCGCGAAGAAGTTCGTCGGGACGATCCGCCCGCTTTCGCCCACCGCCAGCGACACGACGGACTCCGAAAGGGATTCCGGCGGGGACCCGGAGGGGGCCGGGACCGGCGACACGCCGTTGCCGCTCGTCAGGATGATCCTGTTGGGCGCATTCGACACGAGCCCACCGCCGCTCTGCCAGATGCCGGCCTGCGCGCTTTCCCCCGCCGATTCAGGCTCATCGCTCCACATCGTCGTGATCGCCCCGGTGGTGCCGTTGACGCCCACCACGATGCCCCGGTAGGGGGTGATGTCGCAGTCGGACGCGAACGCCATGTAGACCACCCCATTCAGCAGCAGCAGGGCTGGACGCTGCTCGGCGTAGCCCTCGTTGAACGGCACGTTCGGGGTGTTGTACGGGCTGCCCTCGATTTCCACCGGGAAGCCGGGGCGCTCTTCGCCGGTGGTCGCCGAGAGCGCCTGCAGGTACCAGCGCCCGCCTTCGAGCCCCGGCTGGATCGCAAGCCGGGTCGTGAGGTAGATCGTGCCCGTTTCGGCATCGACCACCGGCGTCGAGGTCGAACCGATGTCAGGCACCAGGTCCGAGCAATGGATCGTCTTGGCCTTGAACGGCTTGCCGAACGACCGTTTCCAGACGATCGCGCCGGTTGCCGGATCGATGCCGTACGCGTTGGCCTTCTCCGTAGTGACGATCACGGTGTTGTCGAACACCAGCGGCTGCGCGTACACCTGGCCGGCCACTTTCGTCGAGAACAGCTCGCCGAAGCTCGAGGACCCGACGGTCGCCGGGCTCAGGGCCGGCTCGCCCGGATCCCAGCCGTCGCGCAGGTTGTTGTAGTCGGCGGTCGTCACGCTCGCGGCCGCCAGCACGCGCGCCGCAGGCAGCGCGATCAGCAGGACCAGCCAGGCGAGCAGCCCACTCCACACCAGCCATCCGATCGGGATCCTTCCCCTCAGCATCTTTCCTCCCCCCCATCGCCCCCGCCAGCGCCGGGCCGAGCGGGCCGTTGTTCAGGAATCCCCCTCGGTGAATCGCCTGCCGCCGCGTTTCGCCAGGGTAGCGGATTTTTCTTGCAAGCTCACATCTCAGCGCCGCAGACCGGTCTCAAGCCGGCTCAGTCGATCAGCCGTTTGCCAAGGCGCCAGATCGCGATGCGCCACATCAGCAGCGCGAACGCGAGCAGCACGGCGGCGTGCACGAGGTCGACCGGGGCGAGGCCGCCCAGCGAGGCGTCGCGCACCAGCTGCACGCAGTGGTACAGCGGGTTCACCTGGGAGATCGCGCGCAGCACCGCCGGCAGCTTGCTGATCGGGAAGAACGTGCCCGCCACCAGGAACATCGGCGTCAGCACCGCGCTCGTTACGTAGTTGAAGTTGTCGATCGTCTTCGCCACCGCCGCGATCGTCACGCCGAAGGCCGCGAAGCCGAACCCCGTCACGAAGCCGATCGGCACGACCAGCAGCATGCCCACTGTCGGTTCCAGGCCGAACGCGGTCCCCACCAGCAGCGGCGCCAGGCCGTATACGCCCGCGCGCAGCGAGATCCACAGGATCTCCGCGGTGATCAGCTCTTCCACGTCCACCGGCGCCGCCAGCACCGCGTCGTACGTGCGCTGGAACTGCCAGCGAACGAACGTGTTGAACATCCCCGGGAACGCCGAGGAGAACAGCACCGCCGTCGCCACCACGCCCGTCGCCACGTACTGCACGTACGTCAGGTGCCCCACCTGTTTCACCAGCTCGCCGAAGCCCAGGCCGAACGCCAGCAGGTAGATCGTCGGCTGCACGATCGACGAGAACGTCGTCGACTTCCAATAACGACCGAAGATCGACACGTCACGGCTCATCACGCCCGCCAGCGCCGCCGGTTCCAGGCGGCCGATTTGACGGATGCCCGCCCTCCCGCCACCGGGCGCCCGGCGCACGGGCGAGGTCTGCCACTGCGCAGGCGTACTCATTTATTTATTCGATCTCCTCTCCCGTCAACGCCACGAACGCGTCCTCCAGGCTCGCCGGACGGCGCACGCCCTCCGGGGCAAGACCGTTCAGGGTCTCCGCGCGCAGGATCGCCACCGCCGGGCCGCTGCGCCTGCTCGCCCAACCGTTCGACGCCGCCAGCTCGCTCACCGCCGCCAAGCGCTCGGGCGGGCCGTACACCTCCAGCACCTGCTCGCCCGCGTGCGCGCGCACCAGCTCCGCCGGCGTGCCCTGCGCGATGATCCTGCCCTCCGACATCACCGCCACCATGTCCGCCAGGCGCTCCGCCTCCTCGATGTAGTGCGTGCTCATCAGCACCGTCACGCCGCCCGCGCGCAGGCCGTCGATCAGCGACCACAGCTCCTGGCGGACCTGCGGGTCGAGGCCCACCGTCGGCTCGTCCAGCAGCACCAGCCGCGGCCGGTGGATCAGCCCCCGCGCCACCAAAAGGCGCCGGCGCATGCCGCCCGAGAGCTCGCGCACGATCGTCTCCGCGCGCGGCACGAGGTTCGCGAGCTCCAGCGCGCCGCGCACCGCCCGCGCCCGCTCCGCGCGGGGGACGCGATACAGGCGCGCGAACACCGTCAGGATCTGCCGGCACGTGAGCTCCACGTCCAGGTTGTCCAGCTGCGGCACCACCCCCATCTCCAGGCGCGACTGCTTCGACTCCCGCGGCAGCTCGTAGCCCAGCACCGAGATCTCGCCCGCGTCCGCCAGCGCCTGCGCCGTCAGCATGCGCATGGTCGTCGACTTGCCCCCCCCGTTCGGTCCCAGCAGGCCGAAGCACACGCCCAT